>NZ_JAKKSJ010000045.1:0-37400 GCF_025653365.1 Shewanella sp. SW32
AGCCTGTTAAGCCCATTGGCCTGGAAGTTGTTATGGCTAAAGACGGAAAAAAGCCAACCGCCCGAACAAGTCCCCAGTGTGCATTGGGCTTATCTAAGATTAGGAAAACTCGCGGGCTGGAATGACAGCAAACGAAGCGGAATTGTGGGCTGGGAAAGGTTATGGCAAGGATGGTTTAAACTGCAAACCATCCTTGAAGGTTACCAGCTAGCCTTGTCTCTTGAGCAAAAGATGTGATCAAGAGACAGGTATTCCTGCAGGGCTTTTTTGTTGCTGTTTACGCCTGCTATGTCTATTGCTTAAGGACTTGAGGCAAAAGCCGCGCTTTGTTGCTACAATAGCCGTGCTTTTGGGTTGAGCGAGCCTAGCGCTTAAATCTAAACTCAAGCTAGCCTAAAACTAACCTGAATCTTGATAGACCAGTTTAATCGATAAGTAACGCAATTTCAGTAACCTAGCAGCCGCTTCGTTACCCACCACAGGATATTCACCTTGAGCAACTCTGATACTAAGCCTAATCCATCAATGGCTTTTTCGACTCTTAAGCTAAAACCCGAACTGCTTGAGAACCTTTCTTCTATGGGCTACAACGAGATGACGCCAATTCAGGCGCAAAGTTTGCCACCCATTTTAGCGGGGCAGGATGTGATAGGTCAGGGTAAAACTGGCTCGGGTAAAACGGCCGCCTTTGGCTTAGGGTTACTGAACAAGTTAGACGTTAAACGCTTTCGCATTCAAACCTTAGTGTTATGCCCAACCCGCGAGTTGGCCGACCAAGTGGCACAGGAAATCCGTACCCTTGCCCGTGGTATTCATAACGTTAAAGTACTGACACTTTGCGGCGGTGTGCCTATGGGGCCACAGGTTGGTTCGCTGGAACACGGCGCGCACATTATTGTGGGTACGCCGGGTCGTATCGTCGATCACTTAGATCGCAATCGCTTAGATTTAAGCAATCTCAACATGTTAGTGCTCGATGAAGCCGATCGCATGTTAGAAATGGGCTTCCAACCCGCTCTAGATGCGATTATCGAACAAGCGCCACGTGAGCGTCAGACGCTGCTATTCAGCGCGACGTTCCCTGAGCAAATTCAATCAATTGCCAAGCAAATCATGTATGACCCAAGCATGGTTAAAGTTGAAGGTAATCACGATAGCTTAAGCATAGCCCAACATTTTTATCACTTAGATGATGACAAGGCGCGTATGCAAGCGCTGCAATTATTGTTGTTAGAACATAAGCCTGAAAGCGCTGTGGTGTTTTGTAACACAAAACGCGAAACCCAAAAAGTGGCCGATGAGCTTGAAGGTTTAGGCTTTAGCGTATTGGCTTTGCACGGCGATTTAGAGCAAAGAGATAGGGACGAAACCCTGCTGCAATTTGCTAATAAGAGTGCCTGTGTATTAGTGGCGACCGACGTTGCCGCCCGTGGTTTAGATATCGATGCGCTGGATGCCGTGTTCAACTATCACGTCGCCTATGACACCGAAGTGCATATTCACCGTATCGGTCGTACTGGCCGCGCGGGCAGTAAAGGCGCCGCTTATACCTTCTATAACGACCAAGACGGTTACAAAATTGCCTTGTTAGAAGAGTATTTAGAGCGCGAAATCACCAGCGAATCACTACCATCAGAAAGTCTGCTCGGCAACACGCCTGCAGCCCCAACCATGATCACTTTGCAGATCGATGGCGGTAAGAAGGAGAAACTGCGTCCAGGAGATATCTTAGGCGCGCTGACAGGCGAAAACGGTATCGAAGGCTCACAGGTGGGTAAAATCCAAGTGACCGATTACCGCGCCTATGTGGCCGTTAATCGTAAGGTTGCCAAGAAAGCACTGAACAAAATTACTGGCGGCCGCATTAAAGGAAAATCTTACCGCGCTTGGCCAATGAAGTAAGTTTGGCCTAGCTTGAGTTGAATCGTACCTCGATTTAATTCGCTCTATTTTTAAAGGGAATAAACTCAGGTTTATTCCCTTTTTTGTTGAGTTTTATTACCGCCGTTACTGTGCCTTTTGTCCACGTCACCGCTAATCTTATTGGGCGATTAAGTAACACTTTGTATTTGTCTGCTTAATTGATATGCCCCTCAGCTTGCCTGTGTTAGAAGTGATTCTGAGTAAAAAATAAATGAGCGGATTAACGGCTTTGTCAGGTGATAAGGCGTGCATCGGTTTGGAGTATTTATGTTTCGATGGACTATTTTACTAAGCATCTTTTTGAGCGCAGCGAGCGTTGCATCAATTCTGCCAGAGCCGCAACCGGAGTCTAAGTCAGAGCCGCAACCGTTACAGCACTTCATCTACATTAACCATCGTGAGGCTAACGGAGAAAACATTCGTGCCGACAAGGCGTTGCGCGATCCCCGTTTTGGCGGTGCGCAGATTGTTTATACTTGGCGCAGTTTAGAGCCTAAGCAGGGCGAATATGATTTCAGTGCGATTAGGGCCGATATTGCGTATCTCGATTCGATAGGCAAAAAATTGTGGATCCAGCTGCAAGAGAAATCCTTTACGCCCAGAGTCAATGTGCCGCGTTATTTGCTCGATGATCCTATTTATCAAGGCGGTGTGTTGAAGCAAAGCATGTTGAGTGCACCAGAGCGTGATCCCAATAAACCGATGACGGATGATGAGTATGGCTGGTCAGCCAAAATGTGGGAGCCCTCAGTGCGTGCACATTATCAACAATTGGTGCGTCAGCTTGGCCAAGAGTTTGATGGGAAAATTGCGGGCATTAACTTCAGTGAAAGCTCAATTGATGTGGGGACTGAAAACGCCGATGGAACGACCACCTTTCCCAGTGATTTTAATCCTAAAGCCTATATCGATGCGATTGGCGAGAATATGCAGGTATTAGCTGAGTCATTTCAGCATTCAACCGCTATGGTGTATTTGAACTTTTTGCCAGATGAATGGCTGCCATGGAATGACAAAGGCTATATGCGAGGCTTATTTGCGCAAGCCAAATCGCTCAACATGGGTGTGGGTGGCCCAGATTTGATGCCTTACCGTAAAAGTCATATGGCACAAAGTTATGCCTTTCTTAAAGATTACCCAGCGACACTGGTGAAAGGTATGGCGGTGCAAGACGGTAATTTGCGGCAGATTAATCCTAAAACGGGTAAAAAGAATACTGTGCCTGAGCTGTTGGATTTTGCGCAAAACTACCTAGGCTTAGACTACATTTTTTGGGTTGAAGATGAACCCTATTTTACGGATGAAGTCCTGCAGCAGTTGCCAGATACAAAGGCGAATTAACTTAGGTTGCCGTTTTAGGCTGTTTTTAAGGCAGTGATTGTTCAAAGCGTAGATAACGAGCTAAGCATCGATAAAGACAAACTAAGACAAACTAAGACAAACAAAAACGCCCAATTCCATACGGAGTTGGGCGTTTCTGTTTAGGACTTAATACGGCTAAATCGCTAAGCAAGTTCGCTTAGCTTTTGCATTAATCCTGTGAGTGTCTTGGACGACTCGCACCATTATTTGGGCGACGGGTGTTTTTCTTTGGGCCATTGGCGTAAGGATTCTCACCCGCTTGGCCACGATTTTCGCCAGCGCCTGAACGGCTTTCAGTTGGACGACTAGCGCCTGCGCTATTGGCTCGGCCATCGTTTGAACGTGGTGGACGAGGCTTGGCATCACTGCGGGGTGCGCTACTGGCTTCACCGCTGTGTCTTGGATTCTTGTCGTTTGGCTTGTGACCGCGCGCGACGTCACCGCTGCGTTGACCATCTTTATGCTCGGCGCTTCTTGGAGCACCATCGCGTGAGCTAGGTTGGTTTGAGCTGCGGGTATTTCTACGGCTTGGTACTGATTTACCGCTACTTTTTCCGCCGCCACCTAAACGTGATTCTGGCAATTCATGGTTAAAGCCTTCAACCATTTCACGGTCTAATACGCGATTGATCAAACGCTCGATATCGTTCAGCAGTTTGATTTCTTCGTTGCTCACCAGTGACACGGCTTGACCCGATGCGCCAGCGCGGCCAGTACGGCCGATACGATGCACATAATCTTCTGGCACGTTCGGTAAGTCGAAGTTAACCACTTGTGGTAATTGGTCTATGTCTAAACCGCGGGCAGCAATATCGGTTGCTACCAGTACGCGAGCTTGACCATTTTTAAAGTCGGCCAAGGCTTTAGTACGGGCGGTTTGGCTCTTGTTACCGTGGATAGCGGCGGCTTTGATACCTGCCTCTTCAAGGCTTTTCGCCAGACGGTTAGCACCATGTTTAGTGCGCGAGAATACCAACACTTGTTGCCAATCGTTTTGCTTGATGAGTTGGATCAAGAGTGCCGATTTTTGGCTCTTATCAACAGGGCAAACCCATTGTTTTACTGTGGTCGCTGCCGCGTTACGCGGCGTGACCGAAATTTCGACTGGATCATTGACTAGGCCTTTGGCCAGCTCACGAATTTCATCGGAGAAGGTGGCTGAGAACATCAGGTTTTGACGTTGCTTAGGTAAAATGGCCAAAATCTTACGGATATCGCGGATAAAGCCCATGTCTAACATGCGGTCGGCTTCATCTAACACTAAGATCTCAAGCTGGCTGAATTTCACCGCTTTTTGATTATATAGATCCATCAATCGACCGGGCGTCGCGACTAATACGTCGACACCGTGGCGCAATTTCGCGATTTGTGGATTGATGGGCACGCCACCAAATATCACCGCTGAGCGCAGTGGTAAATTCTTACCATAGGTTTCAACACTTTCTGCAACCTGAGCTGCCAATTCGCGTGTCGGAGTTAACACTAATGCGCGCACTTGGCCTGCTTGGGCTCGGTTACCTTTACTCAGGAGTTCGAGCATAGGTAGGGTGAAACCTGCTGTTTTACCTGTTCCTGTTTGGGCGGCCGCCATCACATCTTTGCCTTGAAGCACAGCGGGAATTGCTTGAGCTTGGATTGGCGAAGGTGTGTCGTAGCCTTGTTCGGCAACGGCTTTAAGTATCGGGGCCGATAAGCCCAGGGAGGTAAAACTCATAGATTGGTCTCTTGTGGCAACACTGTGCTGCATTTATGGTCAATAGCCAGGTCTGCTGGCGGGCGTGCAGCTTACAGGATCAGGGCTTTAAGTGCCATCTAATAAAGGTTTTTGGGCTGGGTTTCATTCATATTGGCACATAAATCGCTTGTCGGCGGCTTTCACTCGGCCTCGCTTATCTTTTAGGCGCAAGTTTAGATGGCAGAGTTTGAGGTTATGGAAGTTAATTGATTTCAAGGAACAAGATGACTATTAGGCCTATTTCATTATATCAATTGAAGTCATAGGCATTTTTTATCTAGAGTTAGAATGAGTTAGCGGTAGATCACGCTACAATAATGAGAGTGGTATAAACTAAAGTTGATTGGAGTAGAATTAATTAATGACGCAATTGGTTTCGCTATCTGTTCAGTTCGTGATTGATGTTATTCGCTGAATTTTTAACAATGAACCGAGCGAAAGAATTATTGAGTGTTTTCACGGTCACGTTTAACTGAGTCATTCATGTTTAACTTAGTCATTTAGATGGAGTGGCTTAAGAGCGGTTCTCTGCAGCTTGCGATTTATCTCACGTTTATTTTAGGATGAGGCATTGTGGGAACGGTTAAACGCCTCTCATTTATAGGTGGATTATGACAGCGATACAGCATATTGAACGCCTTGCACGAGGACGCAGTGAACAAGCCGTCGCTGTGATTAAAAATGTGCAGCAGATGTCAAATATCCCTATGCATGAGATGCAACTCGCGCTTAAACAATTGCTCAACTGTGGCCGAATTGCGCTGCATTTTCACCCCGATAGAATCGACAGCCGTGGTATGACTGTTGCCGAAGGTTTACTGCGCGATGGTCAATACCGTAGCCAGTTTGAGACGCATATTTCCAATGGTCAGTTGTCACCTGAGTTAGGTGGCCCACGGGATCATTGGGAAAATCAGCTTTTTGGGGATGTATACAAGGGCACTAAATCTCGGCCTAAATACGGTGCACTCGATCTGGGGATGTGGCAGGACGGTCCCGCCCCACGTTTTGGAAGCTGTTATTTTTTGACTCATACAAGTGCGATGGCGCGCTCAACCTTTAGTTATCTCGACTCGTATCGTAATCCGAAAGAGAAGGGCACGCTGTCATGTTTCGATGATATTTTAGCGGCGCTGCTGACTGAGAGTTTTGAGCGTCACTATGCCTTAGGCAAAACCGATTTTAAGCCGCTGAATGTGATCCATTACTTGGGGCATCAGCTCAATGCTTCCTTGCTGTCACGTTTCGAGCGGCCGCTATCGAATAATCTTGACCATTATATAGAGGCGCAGATCCATGGTGATGTTTCCCTCGATGAAGATATTGCCATGCTGGTGGCGGACCCCAGTTTTAAGGGGACTGATATTGGCGCAAGCTTAAGTAAAATTTGCGATAAATATGATATTGAGCTGCAATATCATGGTGGCTTTAGCCTGCATACGGCGCAGATCCCCAGTGATTTCCGTGGGCCAACTATGCCATCGCTGGCTAATCGGATTGCCATAGAAGACAGAGTTGATGCCCATGCCATAGGCGTGGCGGCGCGGGATTTATACCATTCTCCCCAGCATTGGCGTGAGCGCGGTAATCGTGCGCAAGTCGCCCATGAACTTAAGTTGCTCTGGCATGTGCTAGTGAAATACGGTGGAGTGCAATAAGCGCGAACTCTTTAAAAATGCTTAATTGTAAACGTAAGCATTAACAACTAAATGAGTTTAGGGCGTAAATAAAACAGCGAGATAACCTCAGGTTAACTCGCTGTTTTTTTCTATAGATATTTTATCGTTAAGGTCGCCTAGCAACCAGTGTCGACTTTTTTATAAGTGGGGACGCCCGTTGTCTCCCATTTATAGTCGATATAACAATTTGTCGCTTCGACTTGCGCTTCTGTGGGCGTGGCAAGGTTCAGTTTTTGCTTTGGTGTGGCGATAACTTCATAGGTGCCGTTGGTGGTGTAAATTCGGTAGGACCACTCATTCACATTTAGCCCTGCTGCTTTAAAAATTTCTGGCGGAGTCGTGTAAGCCGTACTTGGCGTTATACCGCTGGTACTGGCAGCCCAAGGCTGATAGTTTTCGCCACGGATTTCGTCGTAAACGACTCTATTCGTGGTGCCGCTGTTAGCAATTTCCGACTTTGCCTTGAATAAAGTGACGGCGGATTTCATCGAAGCCAGTGCACCTGAGAGCTGACTCTTATAGGCATCTGATTGTAAATTAATGAATTTAGGTGCAGCTACTACGGCTAATACGCCAAGAATAATAATAACCACAACGAGTTCAATCAGGGTGAAACCAGCATTTTTATTTGGCATAGATAGAGGACATTTAATACAAAGAGCTTCATGCTACCTAAGTTTTTAAAATCAGGCTAGTACTAGGTAAAGTTCCGTTAACTCCTAGATTTATTTATCTTTAGCTCGTTTTTGTGAGTCCGCTAGCAAAAGTCTGTGATAGGGTTTCATCTGTTGTAGATGCCTGCGATACTGCGTCCCTATCGGAACTTTTTAGCCGTTGCAAGCCCCTTAAACTGAATTGTTATCGATAGTCGATCCCCGCTACGAGTCGCTTAATTGTTTTCTTGTTGGAGCACCATGGATAAGTCGTTAGAAAAATCCCTTCTTGTTTGGCTTAAAGCCCAGAAAAAAGCCTGTGGCCTGTTCCTTAAATTGTCGTTATGGCTTGGGATGATAAGCGCCGTCGCTATGGTGGCGCAGGCTTATATTATCGCGACGATTCTGGATGGCGTGATCATAGGGCAAGTTATACCGCTAACTGACAATGCCCAAACGATCAGTTCCAGCGTGAATATTGATACCTATACACCTCATTTTGTTGCGCTAATTGCCTTGATGTTACTGCGTGCCTTGCTGGCTTATGGGCGTGAGCGCGCCAGTTTTGAGGCGGGTAAGCGTCTACGTGGCCATATTCGCGCGGCAGTGATGGATAAGTTGACTAAGCTAGGTCCTGCATTTATTAAAGGTAAACCCGCAGGGAGTTGGGCCAGCATAGTCTTAGAGCAAGTCGAAGATTTACAAGATTTTTATGCCAGATACCTTCCGCAAATCAGCCTTGCTGGTTTTATTCCCGTACTCATTTTCGCAGCGGTATTCCCGATTAACTGGGCGGCAGGCTTAATCCTGTTACTCACAGCGCCATTAATCCCTATGTTTATGATCTTAGTTGGCATGGGCGCTGCTGATGCTAATCGCAAGAACTTCAGTGCGCTTGCAAGATTGAGCGGCCATTTTATGGATAGATTAAAAGGCTTAAGCACGTTGAAACTTTTTCACCGTGGTGATGCCGAGCTTAAGGTGATCGCGAGTGCTTCAGAAGAGTTTCGTAGCCGCACTATGTCGGTGCTACGCATGGCATTTTTAAGCTCGGCAGTCTTAGAGTTTTTTGCCGCGGTATCGATTGCAGTATTGGCGGTTTACTTTGGTTTCAGTTATTTAGGCCATTTGGATTTTGGCTACTATGGTGCCCATGCCAATATTAGCTCGAGTATAGTGCCTGAGGTGGGCGGTATTCCTTTCAGCTTATTTACTGGGCTATTTATTCTGATTTTAGCTCCTGAGTTTTATCAACCGCTGCGCGACATGGGGACTCATTACCATGCCAAGGCGCAGGCTATAGGCGCGGCAGAAGCTTTGATTACCTTGCTCGAACATCCGGAACCTGAATTTGCCGGCCACGTCCGTATCAATAGCATAGAGACGCTGAGTGCCGACAATCTTGAGGTGTTCAGTGTTGATGGTACGCGTTTACTTGGCCCGCTGAGTTTTGAGTTAAAAGAGGGTGAACGCTTAGCTTTAGTTGGTCCGAGCGGAGCGGGTAAAACCAGTTTACTCAACGCCTTATTGGGATTTTTACCCTACAAGGGCCATTTGTTGATTAATGGCCATGAGTTATCCGCATTAGACTTAGCCCATTGGCGACAGCACTTAGCTTGGCTTGGACAGGAACCGCAGTTATTTCACGGCACAGTGCGGGATAACGTTGCCTTAGCCGACCCAACTCTGCCCGACAGTCAAATTTGGCACTTGCTGGCAGAGGCCAATATTAGCGAGTTCGTTAAGGCGCAGCCATTGGGTTTAGATGCCCCAGTCGGTGAACAATCCTCCGGTTTATCCGTTGGCCAAGCTCAACGTATTGCTTTAGCAAGGGCGCTTGGGCAGCAGGCGAGTTTGTTTGTCCTTGATGAACCCACAGCCAGTTTAGATAGCCAGAGTGAGCAGGCGGTGAGTTTTGCGCTGAATCGCGCCATGGCGGGTAAAATGTGCATTATGGTGACCCACAGATTAGATCAGTTAGATCAAATGGATACTATTCTTGTGCTTGATAAAGGCTTGATAGTACAGCGGGGCGACTTTACCACTTTGTCTGACACACACGGCTTATTCCAAACTTTACTGCGTGAAAATGTTGAGTCCGTGGCGGATATTGAACTTGTACCGTTATCGGCAAGCACAAGTGAGACGCAGCTTGATAGTGACGCTCCACTCGACATTGCCGCCGAGTCTACTAAAGGAGATGCCCAATGAAAGTGCTGATCCCCTTTATTCGATTGTTCTCGCGCCAGTGGCTAATGATGTCTGTAGGCTTGCTGCTGACCATTATTACTTTGATGGCTGGCATAGGTTTACTGTCACTTTCGGGCTGGTTTCTTTCCGCTACCGCGGTCGCGGGTTTGACAATAGTCACGGCGCAGTCCTTTAACTTTTTCACTCCCGCTGGCGGGGTACGTTTCTTATCAATTGCCCGAACCGCTAGTCGTTATGGCGAGCGTTTAGCGACCCATGAGGCGACCTTTAAGTTGCTGACTGAACTTCGTGTTTGGGCGTGGCGTAAACTCTTGCCGCTAAGTGCTAAAAATCTGCAAGGTCTGCGCCGTGGCGACATGCTCAATCGCTTAGTGGCCGATATCGATACCCTAGATCATCTTTACCTGCGACTGCTCACGCCTATGGCAGCATCCCTTCTGATGACGGGGCTCTTGTATCTGTTTCTTGCTTGGTTCGATGCCAAGCTGGCCCTCAGTCTTTGCCTATTTTTAGTCGCTGTTTGGCTGGTGATGCCACTGCTATTTTATCGCCTTGGACACGGTCCGAGCCGAACTATGCTCGAGACCAAGCGTCATTATCGGGTGCAATTATTGGATATGCTGCAAGGCCAAGCCGAGCTTAGCCTATTTGGCGCGAATGGCAGATTCAGGCAGAAACTGAATGATGCTGAAATTGCACTTTTTCGCAGCCAAAGCGCGATGGCCAATATCACTGCTCTCAGCCAAGCCATGTTGATCCTCTCCACGGGCTCAGCCTTGATCATGATGCTTTATTTAGCCGCTCAAGGTGTGGGTGATGCCGTGCCGCCGGGGCCCATGTTTGCACTTATGGTGTTTGCGACTATGGCCTGCGTTGAGATGATGATGCCGATCGCGGGCGCGTTTCAGCATTTGTCAGGCTGCGTATTGGCCGCAACGCGAATTAATGAAATCACCGAACAAAAGGCCGATATTCAATTTGCTGTCGATACTGGCCTGAGGGCAAAATCTGGCGCATTACAGATTGAAGATATCCACTTTGGTTATCGAGACGATCAAAACGTGCTGCAAGGTATGTCCCTTGAGATAAAAGCCGGGCAAAAAGTCGCGTTACTTGGGCCAACGGGTTGCGGTAAGTCGAGCTTATTGATGCTGATTACCCGAGAATGGCAAGCACAGCAAGGGCACATCAAGCTCGATGGTCATGCACTTTCAGAGTACAGCGAGCGCGGTCTTAGGGATGCGATTACTGTAATTAGTCAACGCATCTATTTGTTTGCGGGCACCTTGCGGGAAAATTTAGTATTAGCGCTACCTGTTATTGAAGGCGAGAAACGCACGGCCCACGACGCACGCTTGATTGATGTGTTACAGCGGGTCGGACTTGGCGCTTTACTCACGGGTGATAAACCGCTGGATATGTGGATAGGTGAAGGTGGACGTCAGCTTTCGGGCGGCGAGCAGCGCCGTATTGGTGTAGCAAGAGCACTGCTGCGTGATGCGCCGCTGCTATTGCTCGATGAACCAACCGAAGGGCTTGATAAGCGTACCGAGCGAGAAATTTTAAGTTTACTGTTTGATTTTGCAAAAGATAAAACCTTGCTGATGATTAGCCATCGTTTAACTGCTATGGCGAAGATGGATCACATTCATCTACTCGGTCAGGGTAAGATTATTGCCTCTGGCACTCACCAGAGCTTAATTGAAGACAGTGCAGAGTATCAGGCCTTGTACCAAAGACTCGCTTAAGGTTTTGGATTTAATCTTTTGGAATTAAGATGCTGGCGTTCAATATGATGAATAGCGATATTTTTACCCATTAAAAGCGGATATAAATCGATGAACCCTGCTATGCCAGAAGCGTTAGCCCCACAAATTAATGCCCATTTTAATGGTAAATTTGAGGTCGAGCTTAAATATCGCTTATTGGACCGCCATGCTTTTTTCGCTGCCTTGCAGATGAGAAATCCTGAGATCATGCTCGAAGATAATCTTGAGCATGACTGTTACTTTGATCTGCCATCACAATCACTTAAAGGCGAACACAAGAGTTTGTGTATCCGTGAGATGCAGCCATCGGGGATTATGTTGTGGATAGTGAAAGGGCCGGAAAAAGACCGCTGTGAAGCCGTTAATATCACAGAAGCGACCAAGGCAAAGAGTATGTTGCATACCTTAGGTTATGAGTGCGTACTAGAAATTAAAAAGCGCCGCAGTATCTATTTTCTCGGTGAATTTCATCTAACAATTGATCATATCGAAGGTTTAGGGGATTTTGCTGAACTCGCGATTATGACCAATGATGAAACCCTATTGCCTAAATATGAAGTGCAATTACAACAACTCGCCGCTGACTTAGGCCTAAGTGAAGTGCAGCGAGAGTGGTTATCCTATCGGCAGTTGCAGCAGGCTTTAAATAATAAGTAATGGATTGAATCTTTTGGATTAACAGCTTGAGACTTACATAGCTTAAAGTTTCATCGCTTAAGTTTAATGGCTTGCACCGCTAGATTTTGCCTAACCAATCCCTTGCAATACACCGGAATGGCTCAGTTCAAATCCCTTTGAGCGTCACTGTCCATATCGCATTCACAGTCTGTTTTAACTCGCTATCGACGACTTAAACTTAAGCAGCGTGCTCAAATTCGAGTATCACATTTCAATTCAAGCCACCTTTACAAATTCAAACGGCTTAAATACTGATGACTCAGTTTTATTTGCCATTAGTTACTTTACTTGATGCGTTTTAGCCTAAGCGTTGTGAAAAGGCGAGGTAGCGTTTAACTTCCGCTTCAGGGAATTTTAATTCGTCACCATCTTGAACACTTGAGAGTAAATTCTCCCGAGCGAAGCGTTTAATGGTCGCTGGTGTTTTATCTAGCATTTTGCACACTTCATCTAAGGTTAATAAGTTATCGCTCATGGCACTCTCCCAGTAATTTAATAGAAACATGACCCAAAGAGTATAGAACAATAATTCCAATCAAGATGACGCAGCGGCCTAAACCGCCAAGGCTATGATTCTATTTTGTGGTTGCGGGCGGTTTCCCGCACTTGGCTCTCTATTTGCAGATGGCCTTTTGCCGCTGTGATCGCCAGAACGGCACGGGACTTGAACTCGCGGCGATATAAGGTTGCGACCACAAATAAGCTGGCCGAGATAAAGAGTATCGGGTGTACAAACCAGCACAATACCGCCATTGAAAAGTAATAGGCGCGTAAACCATAGTTATAGGAGTGCGCCGCTTGATCTTGCACTGTCGCCATTTGTCTTGCATAGGCTTTGAGATTGTCATTTGAGCCATCGGTGTCCAGAGGACCCGCGCCTATCATCACGTTCACAAAACCGTATTGGCGCATTGACCAAGTAAACTGGAAGAAGGCCATCACAAAAATACTGACTAACAGCGCGAGTTTGACTTGCACCAGCGCATGATTCGGTGGCGTGGCGAAGGGAATCGTCGCAATAACACTTTCTAGTCGTTCAACTTGTGCAAATAAGGTCAGCACACCCGCGAGCACAAACAGCGTGGTCGATGCAAAAAAGGCAATATTGCGCTCAAGGTTGGCCAGTAGTGCCGCATCACCTACACGCACACCGCGGGTCATCACCTCAAGCATCCAGTAAATTCTATGCTTATGCAGACCACGGGCAATACAGTCTGTATCTCTCGCCTTGCTACGGGCAAAGGCGGTATAGCCAGCCCAAGAAACGATAAACCACACCAATGCAGAAATATCTAACAACGAAAATGTCATAGCCACCTTAGTAAAATGTAATATGGGGAGAAAGAGAGAGATTAGTCATGTGTAGATTATGAGGTCTATGAAAGATTTGGTGCAACTGAGAAACGATTCCCAGTAATGATTTTTTTGCATAGTGATTGTGACTTCACATTAGGATAAAACTGTTTTATGACAACTCCTGTGTCAGTCGCTTAAATATCTTCGATATAAAGTTGCTCACAAATTTCAGCCTTAATTAATATTTTGGTTACATCAGTATCAACTTTAGATTGACTTTTTAGGGCTAATTCCTTCTAATCCTTAACTTAATTTATTGCATCTAAAATTCAATTTTGAATTTTTAAAAAGTTAGGGATGACTATGAAGTCAAATTTGAAATCCATATCGCTCGCAGTTGCTGGCGTATTAGCGCTTAGCAGTTGTGCCATCACTCAATCTGTTGAAGATAATAAAGAAACTGTTATTGGTTGTGCTATTGGTACTGGTTTAGGTGTATTGATTGGGAATTATTTAGGTGGCAATGAAGGTATGCTTTATGGCGGTGCCGCTGGTGCTGCGATTGGTTGTACCGTTGGTTATGATTTTCAGCAAAAACGCGAAGCATTAGAACAGTTAGCGAAAACAGAAAATCTTGATATTCAATTTACTTCAATCAGCGCTTCAAAAGCATCAGATGAACAACAAAGTAGCTTACTGATCAGTTCAACCGAACAAACCATGTCGAAGGAAGATTCAGAAAAGTACGCTAATTATCAAGTTGTGGGTATGGCTGCGACAGTTTCGAGTAATAGTGAAGTGATGTTTGCTTCTGGAGCTTCAGAGGCGACGCCACAAGCTAAACAAAAATTTCAAAAACTCGCCGCTATCTATAAAGACTCTAAACAAAACATTTTGATTACAGGTCATACAGATGCCAGTGGTGCTGAATCGTTAAATCAAGAGCTTAGCGAAGCGAGAGCGCGTTATGTGGCAACCCTCTTTAATCAAGCTGGCATTCCGACTGAGCGATTATTCTTCCAAGGAGCAGGGGAGTCACAGCCTGTTGCAGCTAATAGTGATGACGCTGGCAAAGCAAAAAATCGTCGAGTAGAAATTATTGAAATTGACGGTAAACCGGATCAATTACTGGCCTATTCATACAAACAGAAGGCAAATTTGAGTTATTTATCCCGCCGATCGCAGGATAAAGTGGCAGCAGCCAAGCCTACGACTCAAGTGGAAAAGCAGCCTACAACTCAGCCAAATAAACCGAGCACTTCACCAGCTCAAATACAAATGACGGAGTCGGAAATCGTCAAGTTACTTGAGCCAGTGAAACTGCAAAAAGCCTTGGTAGATTTTGGCGGTAAGAAAATGCTCGACCCATCGACAAACTTTACCCAGTTAGTGGGTGCTAAAAAAGAGAGCGGTTTTGCATTATTTAGCAAGGCGTATGCATCTGAAGTCTCTAGCCTAAATTGCGCCGTTGAGGGACCGAGAGTCACGGGGGACGTGAAGAGTTTAGCCACAGGTGAGAGCTATAATCGTAAGGATTACAACACAGCAGATTATTTACCGGGTATGAATGGTACTGCTTGGGGTTATAAAGTGAATGGCCATTATATTGGTTTGACCCCTGTTGCTGTAATTAAGGACAGTGGCACGGCTGTTTCTGCGCCTAAAGTGAATATTTGGAAGAATTACAAAGGTTCAAGTAAAGATGATCCAAATTATCAGCTTACGAGCCATGTAGAGACTTATTATGGTGATAAAGGCTTGTTATATCGTATTTTTACAACGGACAAAGACTCTCCTGTGCGCTGTATGGATGTGGTGATGCCAATCGATCGTTCAGCGACCGCGATTGCTGGCAAGTTGTACTACGAGAAGAATAAAACGGTTTATGAAGCCGATTTTGAACCCAAATTGTTATAAGCAATGTGCTTAGGAGCGGTAAATGGATTTTGTGTCTATGTTATTTAATGAGTATCGCACGTTAGTGTCGCTGTTACTTTCGTTGATGGTATTAGTGGTCATTATTACGGTTTGGTGGGATAAGGTCAGTTTCTGGTGGCTTAATACATGGTATGCCTTTCCGGTAATCGGTAAGGAGAGTCGCTTAGCGAAAGATTATGAAACCCAAGTTAAGATTTACGATAAGGATTGGTTGAATACTGAAGTCGCACTATGTACTGATTTTGCGGCTCATTATGAGAAAGTGAATAAGGACGAGGAGCTTTTCAGTAAAAGCCAAGACTATTTAGGTAAAGTGACTGAAAATGGTCGTAACAACTTACATATTTTGGGGTGGATATTGATTGCCGCCTTAGTGTTTGTTGAAGCAATGGGATTTAGTTACGTTCTTTCAGGTTTCACGATTCCCGGAGCATCGGAAAAACTACAGCAGCAAGGTGCTGTGGGTATCGCCTTCATCATCTCGGTTTTACTGGTAGGTTTAACTCACTTTACTGGACATGAGCTGCATGCTAACTCGCTCATTAAAAAGGCCAAGGTCTGGTGGAAAAATGCTAAAAACCGCGACAAATCGACGCCAGAACTGGCACCTAATACTCGTATTAATTTAGATAAAACCTTTGAGGATGATAATGAGCCTCAATATAAGCAACTCATTAATCGGATCTCTACTAACGCAGAGGTTAAGCCCCGTTATTTTATCACCACGGTTACAGCTATTGCGATCCTAGTGATTGCAGTATTGGCAACCTATGTGCGTGGTCAAGTGCTTGAAAAAATGCATATTGATGAAGTCAATATTCAGCAAACGAGTGGATTGTATCAAGAACAAGACCCCTATGCTGAAGCACCTCCAGCACTCTTACTCGATGAGTCTAAAAGTGCAGGTGATAAAGCAAAGGATGACGTGTGGGATCGTGAACAGAAAGGCGGTTGGGGAACTTTTATTTTTCTTGCTTTCTTATTCATCCTATTACAGATTTTCGGTATTTTGATTGGTTTTAAAACCGGATTTGCTGGCAAACATTCTAAAGATGCGCGCAAAGAAATTGGCAACTTTAAAAGTGAGCGTGAGTTTAAGACGCATTATTCTCGTTTAAAGCAGCAAGTCGCGCGCGTGGCCCAGAAGCGCCTAACTAACTTGCAGCAAAGAATGAATCAAAAAGCTGAAACTAATTGCCAAGATCCTAAGGTGCTAGAGGTGTTAGAGGCCTGTGGTGAGCGTTCATTCCTGATGTATATGGAAGATTTAGGTAATGCCGAAAATCGATATGATCAATCGGTACGTTTACGTGAGCATCAAACATTAGCCAGCCATCAGGCGATGAAAAGTGCCGCTGTGGTGGCAACGTCTCATGTTGTTGAGGTAGAAACTTCCGAAGCACCAGAGGCGATGGAAGCAAGATTGAAAGCCGAGTTTGTTGCTGAAGCGAATGCTAAAAAGGCTGTAGAGGCCGAAACGCCAGAACAAGCTGAACAACGTATTCGACAAGAGCTGCTTGCTGAAATAACTCAGCAAAAAAAGGTTGTTGAAACGGAAGAACAGATGCGCGATCGTTTACGCAAAGAGATACTTGGAGAGTTAAGTTCATGACAGGAATGACAAAGCTTGCTAAGTTGGTGGTTACTGGCTTGTTTGGCACTTTAGCTATTTCTATGTGTTTGCCTGCGATGGCCGCTGAGAGAAATGATATTAAAAGTTGCTACGAGTTTGCCAAAATTGATCCACTAACGGCAAAGACAGTTTCTGGCCGACATTTATTTGTGGCGATTGATGGTACTTTTTCTCCGGACATAAATATTAAACAGTTAGTTCATGAGAAAGTGCATCTCTTCCTACAAGCTGGAGATAAAATCACTATCATTAGCTTTAGTGCTTATGTAAAAGATTTTTATACCGATGTTTTGTTTAGTGGCAGGCTGGATACTGATATTGCTGACAGGGATGACGTATCGAAGAAAAATCTAATGGCTTTTGATAATTGCATGAACAAGCAAGCTCAGTTCGTTAGAAGTAAAATTGATGCCCATATAAAACATGCTTTTAAACCTAATGATGTGGATTTGCCTAAAACTGAAATCCTCAGTAATTTATCTCAGGTTATTGCGCCGCAAGTGGCTGCCGATAGCGAAGGACGCCGAGTATTGTTACTTGTGTCCGATATGGTTGAAAATTCAGATGTGACCAGCTTTTACAGTAAAAATACCTTAAAAGTTATCGAACCTGAGCAAGAAATGCTAAAAATACAAAAAGCGAACATGCTGAGTGATTTTAAGCAGGCAGATATTTACGTATTAGGTGCGGGTTGGGTTCCTGCTACATCAAAAGGATTTAGAGGCGGTCAAGTAATGTTGCCGTTGAAACAGTTTTGGCAACAGTATTTTGAGTCCTCCCATGCTGAACTTAAAGGTTTTGGCCAACCCGTATTAATGACGGATATGTAATGACTGAGATTTTGATTAAATTGTTACGTCATAGATAAGTACCGTTTTAGACTCTAATAAAAAAGCCAGACTCAGTCTGGCTTTTTTATTGTTATCGCGATGGCTAAAGATGCATAGCGATATTCTAAAGCAAGTTCAGTGTGCTTATTCTTCGCTATCACCCAGTGACAGTAACGTGGCGTTACCACCTATGGCGGTGATGTTGTTGGTGCGAGTCTTTTCAGTCACAAAACGCGTTAAGTAGTGTGGGCCACCGGCTTTAGGACCTGTGCCTGACAGGCCTTGACCACCGAAAGGCTGTACACCCACTACAGCGCCGATTTGGTTGCGGTTAATGTACACGTTACCTACGTTCACTTTATCCGCGACTTCAAGGGCATGGCCTTCGTTACGGCTGTGGATACCTAAGGTTAAACCAAAGCCTGTGCTGTTGATCTCATCGATCACTTTGCCAAGATCCGCTGCTTTATAACGGATCACGTGCAGGATTGGGCCAAAGTGTTCTTTTTCGAGCACTTTGATTGAGTCAATTTCCACTGCAGTTAGCGACACGAAGTGACCGTTCTCAGTGCCAGCAGGCAGCGGCATTTGCTTGATAAGCTTACCGACTTGCTTGATATGATCGATGTGCGCATCTAAGTTGGCTTTGGCGGTCGCATCGATAACTGGGCCTACGTCGGTTTTTACTGAGCTTGGGTTGCCAATCACTAACTCATCCATCGCGCCTTGCAGGACTTCGATCACGCGATCTGCGATGTCTTCCTGTAGGAAGAGTACACGCAGCGCCGAGCAGCGTTGGCCCGCGCTGGTGAATGATGATGAAACCACATCGTTAACCACTTGCTCGGGTTGAGAGGTTGAGTCCACTACCATGGCATTCTGACCGCCCGTTTCGGCGATTAATGGAATAATCGCGCCTTCGCGGTTGGCGAGTGTGCGGTTAATCAGTTTTGCAGTGCCAGTTGAACCGGTAAAACACACGCCACCGATACGTTCATCGGCCGTAATTGCGCTACCGACAGTTGCACCAGTACCTGGTAAGAATTGCAGCACCTCGACAGGAATACCCGCTTGATGAGCGAGTTGCACCGCACGGTAACCAATAATCGAGGTTTGCTCCGCGGGTTTTGCGATGACTGTATTACCCGCCGCTAATGCCGCAGACACTTGACCGAGGAAGATGGCCAATGGGAAGTTCCATGGGCTGATACACACGAATACGCCGCGGCCTTGAAGGAACAGTTCGTTCAGTTCACCCGTTGGGCCTGGAAGCAGTTCAGGTTTTGCCATCATCTTCTTGGCTTGTACTGCGTAGTAACGACAGAAATCAACAGCTTCACGTACTTCGTCGATACCGTCTTGAATGCTCTTGCCCGCTTCACGGGTGCATAGGGCGATCAATTCTTCGCGGTTTTCTTCTAATAAATCGGCCAATTTTTGCAGTGCAGAGGCACGGGTTTCCACTGGTGTGCGTGCCCAAGAGGCAAATGCTGCTTCAGCAGACGCGACGGCGGCTTCGATTGCAGCTTTGTCGGCGAAGGCGACTTGACCTACGGTTTGGGTAGTGTCGTATGGGCTAACAATCGTTTTATGTTCGCCAGTTAAGGTTTTACCGTTAACCAGAGGGCCCGCTTGCCATTGGGTATTTTTAAACTGTTCTAGTGCCGCGAAAAATGGCTCAGATTCGGAAATGATGTTCATATTGAGTCCCTTGGAATTTTTGCGCTCGCTACCGAAAATATCGGCAGGTAAAACGATTCTGTTGTTAGCCAGGGTTTTGTAACCCGTCAGTGTTGTTAGCGGATGTACCACTAATGACTCGATGGGGGTTTTAGGATCCACCAGTTTGTGGACGAACGAAGTATTCGCGCCGTTTTCCAGCAGACGACGGACTAAATAGGGCAGTAGATCTTTATGCGCACCGATAGGCGCATAAATACGTACCGCTTTAGCACCGGCTTCAGCCAAAATCGTGTCGTACAGCTCTTGTCCCATGCCGTGTAAGCGTTGGAACTCATGGTTACGATCGCCCGCCATATCGGAAATTGCCGCAACGGTTTGCGCATTGTGGCTAGCAAATTGTGGGTAGATAGCACCGCGAGTCGCATCCGATAACAAGTAACGGGCGCAGGCGAGGTAAGAAACGTCAGTACCGGCTTTGCGAGTGTAGAGTGGATAAGCGGCTTCGCCAGCTTGTTGCGCCCACTTAAGTTCGCTATCCCAATAGGCGCCTTTAACTAAGCGAACTGGGATTTCATCCCCTTGATCTTTCGCTAGACGCGTTAACCAAACCAGTACGGGCAGGGCACGCTTAGAGTAGGCTTGTACTACTATGCCGAGTAATCCCCAGCCTTTAGTTGCTTCAGAATTAAACAGTTTTTGGAACAGTTTTAGTGATAACTCGAGGCGATCGACTTCTTCAGCATCGATAGAGATACCGATATTTAAGCCACGTGCCAGCTTAATCAGGCGAATCACTGTGTCGTACAGTTCAGTCAAGACGCGGTCTTCATTGGCCACTTCGTAACGTGGGTGCAATGCCGATAGCTTGATGGAGATTGTTGGGCGCGGTGATTCATTTTCGTTATAGCTTTGAGCACCGAGCTCAGTTATCGCATTGGCGTAATCGGTATAGTATTTCTCGGCATCTTTGCGAGTTAACGCCGCTTCGCCCAGCATGTCGTATGAATGGGTATAACCTAACTTACGTTTGTCTTCGCTGTTTTTTAGGGCTTCTTTCATGTTGCGGCCCAGTACGAACTGCTTACCCATGATCTTCATCGCTGCCATCATGGCTTGACGGATAACGGGCTCACCGAGGCGATTCACTAAGCGGCTCAGCAAGTTGCTTGGGGTACCATCGAGTTTTTTATCGAGTTTAACGATTTTACCTGTGAGCATTAAGCCCCAGGTCGATGCGTTAACCAGTACTGAGTCACTCTTGCTCATGTGCTCATCCCACTTAGCGCCTGAAAGCTTATCTTCAATCAGCGCATCGGCAGTGGCCGCATCGGGAATTCGTAGTAAAGCTTCGGCTAAACACATCAGGATAATGCCTTCCTGTGTTTCTAAGCTGTACTGTTGCAGGAAGGCATCTATGCCGACCATCAAACCTTTTTTATCGAATTGACGAACCTTATTGACCAGTTCGTGGGCACGACGAGTGACGCGCTCTATGGCTTCATCACTTGAGGGAACTAGTTTGATCAGCTCTGACAAGTATTGTTCTTCATCGACAATGTAGTTGTCGCTGACTGCTTTGAACAGTTCGTCGAGATTGGCAGAATCGTAGCGGCCTGCCAGCACTTCACTCGCTTTGAACATAGTTATCGCTTCCATCTTGGCCGTTATTGGGGCGCTATTGTTGAAACAAATTGGGAGGCGCCAAACGCATTTGATATTTTGTATACAATATGAAGGTTTGCGCGCGCAGATTATACAACCAAAATGTGACGGACAACACTATAGCGTGAAAGATTGTGAAGCTTGTTTGATTAGCTTGTTAATAAGTCGATGTAACGCTTGATTGACAAAAAAGCCAGTGTTTGAAAACACTGGCTTTTGGAAGGTAAATTAAGACTTTTTGTGTGTCAGACTCACATCCAACGTTTTTTATTGCGACGTTGTGGTCTAGGTAAATACACTAAAATAATGCCTAGGATTAAGCCCATGCCTGCGATTAATCCACCTTGGCGCCAAAGTTCAAAACGTTCGTCTTGAGCTGTGCGATCTACCGCATTTTTCAGTTGATCACGTTCTTGAGTCGTTTTAGCTAGGTTGGTTTCTAACTCGCTTAGTTTAGCCTTTAATTCGAGCAGTTCGCCAGCATGATTATCCGTTGAACTTGATACTTCAGCTAATTTAGCTTTGGCCTGTGCGAGTTCAGTTGTTAACGCAGGGACTTGCTCACGGAAACTTTGAGTCGAACTGATCAAGTTGGTTTGTACCCAACCTTCACGGCCTTTATGGTCGATTATTTTGGAGTAATCACCTTGAGTTTCGTTGAGCAGTGTCACAGGTTGACCCGCTTCAATTGATCCAACAATTCGAAACTCAGTACCAGGGCCACCTAAAAGATAAAGAAACACGTTATCCGAGATGTAGCGGGATTGGCCTTCGGCCAGCAGGTTGGAAGACAGCAAGATCATTCCTACCAGAGTCAGGAGTCTAAACACTTTTGTATTCTCATCAACGAAATAGTCTGCACATGCTAGGGATTTGAGGCCTGTAATGCAAGAGGGAAGTCATAGACTTCCCTCAACTTTACGGCATCCATGCTATGACCATTCCAATTTAATTCAATCTTTCCTACGACCTTCTAGTCCTAGGCGCTAATACTGCTTAATGTCAGCAACACATTTAGCGAGACTTCTTAATTAAAAATACCTTTAATCATATAGAAGAAGATGATTGATAGGCCAGCACCTGCTGGTAAGGTCACAACCCAAGATACGACGATATTACGTACCACACCAATGTTAATCGCTGCGATACCACGGGCCATACCTACACCTAATACCGCACCCACTAAGGTTTGTGTGGTAGAAATAGGTAAACCAGTGCTAGAAGCAATAACTACAGTTGTTGCCGCGGCTAATTCTGCCGCAAAACCACGACTTGGCGTCAAGTGAGTGATGTTTTTTCCGATAGTTTGCATAACGCGCTGACCAAAAATCGCCAGACCCATCACAATACCTACGGCACCCAAAGGTAAAATCCACCAGACTAGAGGTGATTTCGCTGCAATCTCACCACCGCTATTGACGACAGAAACAACCGCCGCTAATGGACCAATCGCATTTGCTACATCGTTTGAACCATGGGCAAAAGCCATACAACAAGCAGTCAAAACCATCAGAATCGCAAACACTTTTTCAACGTTTTTGAACTGGGTTTGACGATCTGCTTTATCACTCATTTGTAAGCGTGAAATGGCTATTTTACCTAAGATACCAACTACAGCTGCAATAGCACCTGCGAGTAGGTAAGACTCGGTAACTGAGAAATGCAGACCAACATGGGATAAGCCTTTCATAATCGTCATTAATGACATGATGAAACCAGCAAATGCCATATAGAAAGGTACGAAACGCTTAGCATTACTCAATGGATCGTCAGTGTTGAAAATGAGTTTTTGAGTGCTTTGGAAGAGGATGAATGCCATAAAGCCCGAAATAGCGGGGGTTACGATCCAAGAGCCTACAATCCCGCCCACTTTATCCCATGAGACTGAATCTGCACCAACACCCACGGCGGCGAAACCAATAATGGCACCGACGATAGAGTGAGTCGTTGATACTGGCCAGCCAAGGGCCGATGCGACGACAAGCCAAATACCTGCTGCCAACAATGATCCTATCATGCCGTAAACCAGCAATTCAGGAGTCGCAGTGAAATAGCTAGAATCAATAATACCGCTACGAATTGTATTGGTAACTTCGCCCCCAGCTAAAAATGCGCCGGAAAACTCAAAGATCATTGCGATAATAATCGCTTGTTTAATTGTAATTGCGTTTGAACCTACAGAGGTTCCCATCGCATTGGCGACGTCATTCGCCCCAATACCCCATGCCATGAGAAAACCAAATGCAGCCGCAATGGCAATAAGCCACGGGCCATTGGTGACTAAGACGTTAGCCACCTCAATACCTGCATCAACCATATTGATACCTTGATAACCTTAATTTGTTAAACGCGAGCCAGCATAAGCTCAAGACGCGAACCGACGCGTTCGGCAAGATCTGCAAGACCACCGACCCATTCAATCGTTTTGTAGAGGAACATCACATCGACAGGATTCAATTCAGATTCCATAGCGAATAACTGACGGCGTAACTGAATTTGTAGATCGTCAGTATCTTCTTCGATGATATCGAGTTCGTTGATCATTTTTGCCACTAAGTCGACTTCACGACCACGGAAACCTGTTTCTAACAGATCTTCGAGTTCATTAATGACTTGTTTTGCTAGTGCTACCGCATCGATACAGCGTTGTAGATAAGCAATAAATGGGACTTGCATGACCTGAGGGATTAACAGCTGACGGCCGATAACACGACCGGAAATATCTTTGGCTTTGTTGGCTATCTTGTCTTGTTGAGTTAAAAGTTCCAATAAATCTGTACGTTCTACTGGCATAAATAAACCGCTTGGCAGAGTAAGGCGGATTTCACGTTTTAGTGAATCTGCTTGCTTCTCGGCTAAACTAATTTGCTTACGTAATTGAACTGCACTGTCCCAGTTGCCTGTGATAGTGGCTTCGAAAAAGGGGACGAGTAACGATGCGCAATCGTGTACTTTGTCCATGTGCTCTTGAAGAGGCTTAATTGGCGATTTTGCAAACACGCCCAAAATAGAGTTTACTGGCATTGCCGTTTACCTATTTAGATTGTTCCATTATTGGAAAAAGCGGGCGCATGTTAACCTATGCGTCCGCGTATTGAAACTGTGTTTTTTCAGAAAAAACGACAGGTTTATTCTAACGGGTTATATACCAACTGCAAAACCAAATCCTACGGGATTTTTATGACACATTTGTGACATTATGAACTAAAGATGACGCATCGATGAATATTTGATGACAAAGTGAGCGGTTACGCAATGAATGCTGAGATTGAATTAAAACTGTTTTTCCTGCCGATATATCAAGAATCCCTGATAAATAAGTTAGATAGTCTCGATAATGCCGTACCTCAAGGTCAACGTCGTTTGGCGAATGGTTACTTCGACACCCCTGACTTGCAATTACGTCAGTGGGACATGGGATTGCGGGTGCGCGGTTACGATGCGCACCGAGAGCAGACCATAAAAACCGCAGGACAAGTCGTGGGCGGCATTCATTCGCGGCCCGAATACAATGTGACTATCCAATCCGATAGCCCAGATTTAAGTCTATTTCCTACCAGCATTTGGCCCACTGATGCCGATTTAGCGGCAACTCAAGCTCAGTTAACTTGTATATTTCACACCGATTTTTATCGTCGCGCTTGGCATGTTCAGATTGATAACAGCGTGGTCGAAGTGGCGTTAGACATAGGTGAAATCACCGCAAATGGCCAGCAAGAAGCCCTGTGTGAGCTCGAGTTTGAACTCCTCAGTGGCGATACTGAGGCGCTACTTAAGCTGGCGATGCAAGTGGCGAGCGTTGTGCCCGTGCGTTTAGGTAAGGCCAGTAAAGCGCAGCGGGGCTATCGATTGGCGGGTAAGGCTAAGCCGCTCGATTTAAAAGCATTGGAATTTCTGCCACTGGCCGAGTCACACGATTCTTCTTTACTGGATTTAAGTGCAAACTGCCAAATCCTGCTTGAAACCGCCCTTGAGCGCTGGCAATTATTAGAGAGCATGATCGCAGAGGAAAGTGACCCTGAAGCCTGTGTGGCACTATGGTGGCGGATGCGCGCCTGTATTCGTTTGCTGCGAATGACCTTAAATCAGTTCGAATTATTGAATGTGACACTGTCTAGCCAATTTATGCTGATTGAAAAGCAGCTCGATTTTATTGAGCGGGCACAGGCGTTGACCGCCTTGCTTGGTAGCCAAAGAGGCTTATTTGCTAAGCTTGGCCAACATGCCCAAGTTAAAGCGCGACTTCTGGCGCAACTGACAGAGATTAATCTGACGGGACGCTTACTCTCCCTATGGCAACAGACTGAATATGGTCAACTACAGCTGGCTATTGTTGAATTGTTACTAAAGATCAGTGCTGGTGAAGTGGACATCACCCATCAGCCTAGCTTACGCCAGCATGCCGATCGTGCTCAGCAAGCTTCTTGGATGGCGATAATTGAGGTCATGCCACTCAATAGCGTCATGACAGCGGCAAATTATCTACAAGTGGCCACAGTGTTGGATGCGAGCATTCTTGTGGGTCATGCCTACGGCAGTTTATATGAGGCGAAATCACGGGACGCATTTCGTGCACCTTGGCAAGATCTCGCGCTTGGGATTAAAACTTTGGCTTGTTATCGCGCCTTACAGGATGCGAGTCGGGAGTTAGATATCAATTTAGCTGAGTGGCTGGAAGACAAGCAGCAGAGTTTGTTGTTTGCTATGGAATCGACACGCCGTAACGCGATGCAACAGCAGGTCTACTGGTAATATTACTTTTTATCGCTGATAAACGGAAAAGGCTCAATCTAAAATAGATTGAGCCTTTTCATTAGTCCGTTTTCGCAACAAAGTCAGCTATTTTTTGTTTCGATAGCCTGCTTAAGCTCCGCAATTTGAGCCAGCATTTGCGCTTGATTTTGTTCTATTTTTTGTTGGTTTTCTTCCATTCTTGCTAAGGCTAGCTCAAGTTCTGATTTGATTTCGGCTTTATGTGCATCTTGGCGTTCTTGACGTTCAGATTCATCTGGTGCGACAAATACTGACGCCATATAGCCTGAAATCACACCAAAAAAACTCACACCGCTGACAATGACCACGCCACCTATGATGTGGCCTGCTGTGCTTACAGGATAATAATCGCCGTAGCCGACGGTAGAGATAGTGACTAATGCCCACCAAATCGCTTGCTCAGCGGTCTGGATATTGGCGCCTTCGGTGCCGCTTTCGACAATGAGCATAATGACGGAAGCTAATGTCAGAATCGTCACCATAGCAACCAGTAGACTGGCTAAGGTGGCTTGTTTACGTTGTTTTACCAGTGGGAGCAGCAGTGAGCGACTCATGCGGATCAGGCGTATTACCCGTAGGATTTGAAAAAGCCGTGCCATACGTAGGGCTTCAATCGCCGGAATACTGGCAATAAAATCAATCCAATGGTGTTTAATGAAAAAGCGTTTATCGCGAGCACGGATCAACCCAACAAAGAAGTTGATCATAAAAATCATGCAAATACTGGTATCGACAAAGAAGAGCAAGCGGTAGGTTTCGCTATCTAGGCGGCCGAAGGTCATGACAAGTACTATGATCACCGACAGTAAGGACAATAGCATCATCGCCATTTCGAATGGAGAAGGAGTGCCAAGGGTGCGAAGCGACCATGGGGTTTTATCTGTCATGCCAAACATGATCCCTGTTAAGTGCGGCGAATATCACTACTAAAGTAAAAGACTTTAGGCTGTGAGTAAATTGACTGAGTTAATAAAAGGGCTATATATCGATTAATCGCGCCAGCCAATGGTAAGAAGGGTTGGCGCTTGAGATCAGCGTTGCTTTAGGTTTCATCAACAAAGTGGACTAAATCGTCGAGTACACGACGTTTAATTTCTAGCTGTGAATCGGCACTTAAACCATATTTCTCTGCCAGTTGCACATAGTCATCTGCATTGAGTGACACGGTAAGACGCGGACGCGTTGGCCGTTTCGATACGCTAAGACCTAAAATAGTGCGAATTTGATCAGAAGGGCTAACGCCTGCATCTAACGCGGCTTTACGAATAGAGTATTGAAATTTTTCATCGAGATCGAAGGCAACCTGTGTCGCCTTAGCGGCTTGTTGGTTCTTTAACCATTGCTCGGGCAGAGGGTGTTTGGTTTTACTCATGGCGTATTACCTATTGCTATCAACCGTTTCTAGCGCTTATCTGTGAGATTGTATTGGGATTATTGATAAAGTGCGAGCACGCACTTTATCTTATTTTCGTGTTATTTCGCCGGCCAGTATTCCCGAATATCCGTTAGCGGGCGATATAGGGTCAAGACGACATCGGTATCACCCCCTTCGTAAACTTCCACTTCGACGGCGCAGCTTTCATTGTCATCAAGTAATAAATAGTACTCAAAGGGCTCACCTGTGGCGCCATTGGCATCCTGTGGCGGCTTTTGGCCACGATAATCCTGACGATGGAAATAGCCAAAAGCGGCAAAAGTCACTTGGTGGTATTGTTTTCCAAGCCATTGTTCAAGTTGTTCAGCTAAGTCGGCCGGTAATACTTGCGTAGTTAACTCGGCATGACCCGGTTCCTCGAACAGGGCGCTGAATTGCTCGAGATCGAATAATTGCTCCACTTGGGCGCGGGAAACCTTAATCGAAAAGGCGAGATAGGTTTCGTCGTCTTCTTCAATGCTCAAAAAGAGAGTATCGCTACCATGTCCCTTGAGTAACCATTCGGAGTGTTGTTTACGTTCAGACTCGTAAGTATGTACGGCTTCGACTCTTAATTGTTGACCACGGAGTTGTGGTGGCAGGGCAAAACTATCATCGATTGAGATCATGTCGCCGACATTGAGCTGGGACGGGTGATTGAGCTCGCGCTGTGGCGGGGCTTTCTTACCAAAAATACTATTGAAAAATCCCATAGTGACTCCTGCTGACTATGCTCGCGTGCGGCCTCATATTGATTGGCTGCGGATATTCACGGGCAATAGTGGTCATTTTTATTTAATGAGGATGAAACAAAAAAATGCCGAGGTCAGTAGGGGGTGATGATCCCACTGAGACTCGGCATTCGGTCAATCATTGCTTAGCTTTTACGTGCTTTGATTCGATCTAGCACTGCATTTGCGTTTGACTTTTGCTCACCAATACCCGCTTCGGCTAGTTTGGCTTGCAACGACTTATCACTGTTTTCATCGGCTAAGGTTTCAGCCGCTTTTAAACGGTCGTCAAATTGTTGCTGACGTGCTTTGATACGTTCTAGTGAATCTTTAGCGTTCAGCAGCTTAGAGTTGCTAGACGCGAACGAGTCAGTAATGGTTGCCGTCGCTTTTTGTACGCTTTCAGTGGTTTTAACCATGCTCAACTGACGTTGATAATCAGACAGTTGGCGTTCGGTTTTCTTCACTAAGTCTTTCAAGCGTGCAGCATGGGCGCTAAAGCTGTCGTTGGCGCTTTGTTGCTCAGACAACTCTTGGTCTAACTGAGCAATCTTTTCAGCAATTTCAATCGCCAAGGCTTCATTACCTTTGTCCAATGCTTGAGTCGCATAACCTTCGTGTTCTGCAATCGAACGTTTCAGACGGTCGATTTCACGGCTGGCTTGCATTTCTTTTGCCATGACATCGGTCAGTTCACGTTTAGCATTGGTTAAATGCTTTTCTGCATCACGGATTTCCTGTTCGAAAATACGGGTTGAGTTTGCGTCAACGATGCTTTGGCCAACTTCGGTGGCACCACCGCGAAACGCTGTTAAAATTTTATTCAGAATGCCCATTTTGTGGCTCCTTATTTCAGATAGTCGACCAATTCATCAATAACTTCTAAACAGTTATCAGATAAAACTGCTAATTCTTGCTCGATTTCGAGCATGCTAGATTGTAGTGATAGCGCACCGTAAACCACGTATTTGTCATCAATTTTTGCAAAAGCTGACAAGGGCATTGGAATGTTGAGCTCTAGCATGGTTTCAAACATTTCACTGCGACGTTCTTGATTTACTTCATTCTCGCCCCACAGGTAGCTGATGCAAAGTACTTGGTTGTCCGTTACCGATACAAATACCGGGATTTCTTCACGGCCGACCACATTCACTTGCAACACTTCGACTTCACCATCGATTGGATAACAATCAAATTGAAAGCCAGTTTGGCTGTTGTTGCCAAGACTGTTGAGGTGATTGGCAATGGTATGGATATTCATATTTGTCCTTATTGACATATTATGTCTGTATTCAAAGATAGCACCGAGACATAATATGTCAAGTACTATCTCATCCTATTAAAAAAGATCCAGTCCTTGATTCTCGGACCAATCTTGCAAATGGTAGTGATACAGCTGCAATGAACCCAATTCATTGGGTTTTATGTTGGCGGCATCTTGATAAAAATTGGCTGGAAACTCAAAGGCGCCATCCACTAAACCTAAAGTGAGCCAGTCATCTTTGATGGGCAACTCAGTTAACTTCGCTAATCTGTGTTGTGCATCGAGTCCGGCTAAGGTTGCAATACTCCAGCCCCATTCACCAAAACTGGGCACATTATGATGGTACTGCTTGACGTCAAATCCCGCCAATGCCAAGGTTTTTGCTACCGAAATAAAGGCCTTAGGGGCATGGTAAGGCGATGTTGACTGTACAGTCAGAGCGCCATCACTGCTCATAAGTTCCTTTAATTTACGGTAGAAATAGTCCGAATAGAGCTTATTAAGATCGGGATGGCTCGGATCGGGCAAGTCTACGATAATCGCATCGTATTTCACGCCTGTGGCAATCAGTTTATCGACACCATTAAATGCATCGTCGTTGATCACTGTGACACGGGGATCGTTCAGTGCGTTGCCATTGAGCGCCAACATAGCGCGACTGAGACTATCGGGCATATCTGTATCGGGCGATTTAAATAATTGCACTAGGCCCACATCGAGATCGAGCAGCGTGACTTGTTCAGGTTCCCAGCGGAGTACTTGTTTGAGACCGAGTCCATCACCGCCGCCAATGATTAGCACCTTGTTGTGACGGGCACTGGCCGCGAGCGTAGGATGAACGAGAAACGTATGGTAGATGTGCTCGTCTATGCTAGAAAATTGTAAGCGACCATTGATGTATAAAGCATAAACGGGCGGCAGACCGTTACCGCGCAACCGCTCGGTGAAGGTCAGCTGTTGGAAACGTGTCGCCTTGGCGTAAACCACTTTGTCTTTATAGAGCAAATTATTGAATTCTTGCTCCCAGCGTGGGCCGTGGATTGCTAATACGAGTAAGACACCAGTCACGATAAAATGCCCACTCAAAAGCAGTTTAGGGCGGCGGATTTTAGGCCAGAATCGCCAAATAAACACAAAACCTGCCAATAGATTGAAACTGGCGGTTAAGGCGGCGGCGAGTTGGATATCGATGGCGAGCATAAAGCCAACCCAAATGGCGGCACCTATGCCTGCGCCTATGTAATCAGCTCCGTAAATGGTGCCCGCGTTATGCAGTAAATGCTCGTCGGAAAGGGATTGGCGAACCCTAGCAATCAGCGGGATTTCCATACCAATCATCAGGCCCAATAACACACCCCACACATAGGGTAAGTATTCGCTGAGTTTTTGCAGCGAGCCTATCATGCCACCTTCGGGCAGTTGATCTGGCGGTAAACCTAAGGTGTTAGCAATGATCAATGGTAGTTGTTGACCAAAACCAATCACCGCTGCTGTGATTAAAATGGCGAGTGAGCCACAGAGTGCAACTGTGAGTTCTAAGATCACAAAACCGGTAAAGGCATCACGGATCTTACGCGCGGCGAAGGCACCTAGTCCCATGGAGACAATCATTAAGCCTATCATGGTGTAAATGGCGGCTTCTAATGCGCCTAAAATGCGGCCCGCATAGTGGGATAAAAGATATTCGTAGATCAGGCCGCAACCTGCTAATACGGCCATAATGCCCAATAAGAGAACATCGTCGAACCAACCTAGGCGGCTAGGTTTAGCCGCCGAGGGAGTTAAGCTAATTTCTTGCATTCGATTAAGCCATCAGTGCCGTGAGGATAAGTGCGATAGCGATACTGATCGCCATTTCTACTGCGGCGATACCGATATTGTGTTGTCTTTCCACTTCATCGGCTAAATCGATACGGGCCAATACCAGTTTCTTCACGACGAACAGCAGTAAGGAGAGCGCGATCAGCATAATGACTGAGAACACTAACCAACCGATCACGTTAGTCACATAAGCCGTTGGATTATAAATAATAAAGTGACTGGCGGCATTAAAGCTCAGTGCCATAGCAATCATGTAACCCGCATGGCGTAGCGCTAACGCTGTATGACCTTGGGCTAAGGCTTGCTGCATAGACGAGTCTTGGTTGCGGCTTGCGAAACGGTTTTCACGCCAGCGCGTGAGTAGCACTAACATCAACTGCGAAATCGCAAAGGCGCTGAAGATGGCAATGAAGGTATCGACCGTTAAATCTTCTGCCCACAGCAAGACGGAGCGAATGATAATGGCGGTAGCAATAGCAACGCTAGCATCGACGATAGCGACGGACACATTACCTTTGATGATTTGCTCGTTCTTATCAAACTCATTTAGCGCTATTTTATCGTGGAGAAAACGGCCGAGTTTAATCAGTACTAAACCGAATAAACCATAGCAGCTCATGCCAATCGCTTCGGTAAGATAAGAGTGTGCCGCAGCGCCTGTGATAGCGCCTGTAAGTACTATGCCTAGGGCGGCAACTGCGCCAGCGGTACTTATGCCAAAGGCAAAGTTATCCCGCTCTGCCAGCTCCTTACTGCTATTGACCTTTACACTCCAACCTTGCAAATAACGCATTAGCGTTAGCAAAATCACGGCTATGGTGAGATCGATAGCCAGAATGATGGCTAGCTCTGGTGTGATACCGAAATCCTGAAATAATGTCATTGGAAATCCTTAGTTACTTGCCCCGGCGCACACTGCGGGTCGTGCGATTACTGGAATTGCGGAAACTGCTGTCTTTAGCATAGTTAGATCGAAACTTACTGTTCGAACTCTTGCTCGCACTTGTCGTGCTGGCCTTAGGTGCGCTGGTACTTTCACGGGATAACGCCGTGCCACCAGTTCGCGGCTTAGCATAAGGGCTGTCAAAGCGCTTGCCTTGTGAGTCGAAACGTTTTTTCGTTTGTTCGAAAGTCTTATTTTGCGCATCCGCTTGTTTGGGTGAGGTATAGCGATAACGACCTACGTCATTGTAATAGCTATAACCACGGTTACCCGACCAACGATCGTAGGAAACTGGGCGATTGAAAACATTCGAAAACATCGAATACATGCCATACCAAGCCCAAAACGAAGTGCCGCTTGAGTCGGTTTGCCAGTTGCCGTAAGAGGGATTACCAACTAATTGACTGCCTGGACCAAAATCTTCACCGCCATTGGCTAATGTTGCAGCCTCACGGCTAATCGCATTTACGCGAGCCAGTTTGCCGTCGGACATATCGGCGACCACGTTGACGGGATCAGACAACATATCGTTAAACAGACTGGGATCTGCGGCTTGATAAAGATTTTCTGCTTCGGCCAGCTGTTGATCGAGATCAGCAAAGTTACTCGCCACTTTCGATTCATCTAAACGACGTTTTAGCGAGGTATACATGGGACCTTGGGTACCAGAATCCTTTGCTAATTCATCGAGTAAGGGTGCTAAATCGGGTTTCTGTTGCTTTAGCAGTGTCGTGTATTGTTTTAATAGATTAGCGTTACGCAACTGGCCGTCATCGATCATCGTCGTGAGCGTAGCGAGTCGTTGCTGTGTGAGTTGTTGATACTTCGCGATTTTATCCGGTCTGTCATCGCCACAACCCGTCAGCGATAGCGAAACGGCTAAAAAAAGTATCGATGTGAGAACACGGGTTAGCATTCCTGCCATGTTTTCTCCAAAAGGTAATGAAATAAAACTCAAATACTTGCAGGCAATAATAATCCGCTTGCCCAATATGCCTGCCGCGCAGGTTATAGTACCCTTAAATGCCACAGATAAAAGTGTAAACCTTTATTTGTGTGTTACATCAGGTAGCTGCAAGTCTCGTCGAACATAACATGATGTGGCGTCAATCTATATCATTTACGACATAATATGTCGATAGCTAAATTTGTTAGGGATTATTATGACCATGCAAAAAGACAGTAATAAGTCATTGTCTATTCTTATTAATCAAACCGCTGAACGCAATTGGCTGCGATTAGAGGAAGCATGGTCCGAAGGACTTGCGCAATTAACGCCTGCTCAGCAGCAAGAACTCAAAACGGTTTTGGGACTCAGTGATTATGTGGCGGCTCAACTATGCCGACATCCCGAGTGGATCGCTATGCTGTTTGCGGGCGAGTTAAGCCTGATTGATCGTAAAAACTTTGATGTTGATTTACATGAAGAACTGGCTAGCACGACCACCGAGGAGATGGCTAAAACCACCCTGCGACGGTTTCGTAACTATCAAATGGTGCGTTTAGCTTGGCGTGACTTTTTAGACTATGCCAGTTTAGAGGAATCCTTGCTTGATCTGTCGGCGCTCGCCGAAGCGTTAGTAATCTGCGCCCGCGATTGGCTCTATAAAGATATGTGCGCTCAATATGGCACGCCGATGGACAAAGAAGGGAATCCGCAACCGCTACTGATTTTAGGTATGGGTAAGTTAGGCGGCCGCGAGCTTAATTTCTCCTCCGATATCGATTTGATTTTCACGTTTCCTGAGCATGGCGAAACCGTCGGCGGTCGTCGCAGTTTAGACAATCAACAATTCTTTATCCGCATGGGGCAAAGGCTAGTGAACTTGCTCGATCAAGTCACAGTCGATGGTTTCGTGTTCCGCGTGGATATGCGTTTGCGCCCCTACGGTGAAAGTGGCCCCTTGGTGGTGAGTTTTAGTGGTCTTGAGGATTATTACCAAGAACAAGGGCGAGACTGGGAGCGTTATGCCATGGTCAAGGCGCGTGCGCTCGGGCCTTGGAACCATTTCTCCGATGAACTACACAGCCTCCTGAGACCCTTTGTGTATCGCCGTTATATCGACTTTTCGGCAATTGAATCCCTGCGGAAAATGAAGCAACTCATCGCGCAAGAAGTGCGGCGCCGTCATTTGACCGACAATATTAAACTCGGTGCAGGCGGTATTCGTGAGGTCGAGTTCGTGGTGCAAAGTTTTCAATTGATCCGTGGAGGCCGTGAGCCTGCGTTGCGTCAGCAGAGTTTATTCGGTGCTATCGATACGCTCTACAGCTTAGGGCAGTTTGAATATTTGGCGGTGGATGAGCTTAAACACAGTTATTTACTGCTGCGCCGGGTTGAGAATTTACTGCAAGCCATTGACGATAAACAAACCCAAACCTTACCGAATAATCCACTGGATTGGGCTCGATTGTGCCATGTACTCGATATGGCCAATGAGGTTGATTTACGCACTCATATTGAAGCGGCAATGAGCAAAATCCATCGTCATTTTAAAGCCACAGTGGGTGGCGAAGAAGGCGAAGAAAAAGCTGAACATTGGACGGCGCAGCTGTGGAATATGCAAGACCTTGATGATGGCATCGCGTTGTTGGCCGAACAGCAAATTGATGATGACAAGCTGTGCCCTATGCTCAGCAGCTGGCGCGAAACAGTGACTAAGCGTTCGATTGGTCCACGCGGGCGAGAAACCTTAGATAAATTAATGCCAAGATTATTGGAAGAATTGATTAATCAACAGAGTCCATCGTCAGCTTTTGAGCCCGTGTCTAAGGTGCTGGAGCAGATTTTAACTCGCACCACTTACCTTGAGCTTTTGTGTGAAAACCCAGGTGCGCGGCAGCAGTTGGTGAGTTTGTGTTGCGCCAGTCCTTGGATTGCCGCGCAGTTGGCTAAATTTCCCATGTTGCTCGATGAGCTTATCGATCCGTCGCAGCTCTATGACACGACCTCCATCGACGATTATCCGAGCGAGCTGCGTCAGTACATGATGCGCGTGCCCGAGGATGATATGGAGCAGCAGATGGAAGCGCTGCGACAATTTAAGCTTTCACAACAACTTAAAATCGCCGCAGCCGATGTCACGGGTGTTTTACCCGTGATGCAAGTGAGCGATCACTTAACTTTTTTAGCCGAAGCTATTATCGAACAAGTGGTGATGCAGGCGTGGCAACAGGTTTCAGTGCGCCATGGAGTGCCCGCTCACCTTGAGGGCAGTGACACAGGCTTTGCCGTTGTCGGTTATGGCAAGCTCGGCGGGATTGAATTGGGTTACGGCTCCGATCTCGATTTAGTTTTCTTGTGTGAAAATAAAACAGAAAACGGCCTGACCAATGGTGATCGCTCGATTGAAGTTGGTCATTTTTACCTCAAACTCGCCCAGCGCATTCTGCATTTATTCTCGACTCGCACGACTTCGGGGGAGTTGTATGAAGTGGATATGCGTCTGCGCCCATCAGGCGCCTCGGGTTTGATGGTCAGTGAGATTGAGCGTTTTGGCGAATACCAAGCTAATGAGGCGTGGACGTGGGAGCATCAAGCTTTAGTTCGCTCGCGTTTTGTTTTTGGTGACAATAGCTTAGCGGTTAAATTCAGTCATATTCGCGCTTCAGTATTGGAAAAGCCCCGTGATAAAGCTGAGCTGCAAAAAGCGGTACGTGAGATGCGTCAGAAGATGCGCGATCACTTGCTTAAAGTCAGTGATGGCATGTTTGATTTAAAGCAGAGTCCAGGCGGGATTGCCGATATTGAGTTTATTGCCCAGTACTTAGTGCTGGCTAATGCCCACGAGTATCCAGAGCTAACGATTTGGTCTGACAATGTGCGGATTTTTGGTGTGTTAGCTGAGCTTGAACTTTTGCCAATGATGAGTGCCCAGCATTTAACTCAGACCTATTGCTTACTACGGGATGAAAATCATCGACTGACTCTGCAACAAAAGGTGGGGCAGTTACCAGTGTCAGAGGTAGAAGACCATGCTGAGCGGGTGTTAAACATTTATCGTGCTGTGCTTGAATAGTGCAGTCTTTAAGGGGATTAAGGCTGATACGAATTTCAGCCTTAACACCGCAAGAATACACCATTTAGGCTAGAGTTTAATGAGAGCAGTTAGCTGAGAGTGCCATGCAATTACCTACAATTCCTGAAAACGAGCTGCAACGCTTGGCCACGTTACGGGCACTTAATGTGCTCGATACCGATGCCGAGGAACGTTTCGACCGTATTACTCGGCTTACGCGCAGAATTTTCTCCTTGCCCATCTGTGTTGTGACCTTAGTGGATGCCGAACGGCAATGGTTTAAATCTCGCCAAGGATTGGAGGTGACTGAAACACCTCGGGAAATTTCATTTTGTGGACATGCGATCAATCATGACGGCATTTTCATCGTGAACGACGCCCTCAAAGATCCCCGTTTTAGTGACAATCCTCTGGTGACTGAGCTGCCGCATATTCGCTTTTACGCCGGCTATCCCCTCACCATTCACGAGCAATATCGGGTGGGTACTTTGTGTTTAATCGGTACTGAACCGCGGGATTTTACGGCTGAAGACATTGAAACCTTAACGGATTTAGGACAAATGGTAGAGGCTGAATTACTCTCTATCGCGCAAAATACCTTAGATCCCTTGACAGCTATTTCGAATCGACGTGGTTTTGAATTACTGGCCCATCAGTCACTGGCGAGTTGTCGACGTACCGAATCTGAGGCGGCCTTAGTATTCTTCGATCTCGACTTTTTTAAGGAAGTGAATGACAGCTTTGGTCATCGCAAGGGCGATCAGGTGTTATATGATTTTGCCCATATCTTAATGACTGCTTTTAGGGAGTCGGATGTGATCGCAAGGCTTGGCGGCGATGAGTTTGTGGTGCTGCTAAGTTTTGTGCATAGCGATACAGTCAATCGGGTCATCGAGCGTTTTAAGCAGTTACTTGAGCAATATAATCAACAGCACCCTAAGCAACATAGATTGGCGACCAGCATAGGTATCGCCCATTGGACACCGGATTCAGATATGAGCTTAGAGGATCTGTTAGATTCCGCCGATAAAGCCATGTATCAGGATAAAGCCACACATCACAGTGATGCATCTTAAATTGTTTACGCTTATGCCAATGAAAAGGGAGACAATAATGTCTCCCTTTTCATTGGACTTTATTGTCATCCCAAAACCACCGCCTCTGGCGGTGGTGATTGTTCCTTGAGGCTATAGCCTGAATTACGCCCATGCTAAAAGAGACTTCTTATTCACCACAAGTAAGAGGAAACGAAAAGCATGGGCGATTATAGAAGTTCATCACATGTTTATTGGCGTTGCAAATATCATATTGTTTGGACTCCGAAGTACCGTTTTAAAATATTAAAAGGAAACCTTGGTAAGGAGTTATACAGGTCAATTTATA
>NZ_JAKKSJ010000046.1:0-33688 GCF_025653365.1 Shewanella sp. SW32
AAGCAGTGGAAAAAACGATATGGTTATCATCGCCGTTCAATCTCAGAAACCGCCATGTACAGGATAAAACAACTGCTAGGAGGCACGTTGAGCATGCGGAATTATAACGCTCAGGTGGGAGAAGCTTACGCGATGATTAGGGCTTTGAACAAGCTTACTGGGCTAGGTATGCCTGAAACCCACTATGTAGCTTGATATTTGAACAATGATGAGAGTTTTGTTCGCTGACTCGATTTAGGAAACAAAGCCGATTTTAACCCTCGGCTTGAAAATTGTAGGGCACGGGTGTCGAGGGCTTTCTCTGCCCAGCCTTTAGCCAAAATATCCTTAAGAACCCATTGACCTAGAACACCAGCAAGATGACTGCGACGCTCGCTCCAATCGAGGCATGACTTACATAAAGGACGGCGAGATTGACGACTTTTCGGCACATCGAATACATCATCTGATGTACCCAGCAACGAGTGTTCTACGCCACGTTTGGCAAAAAAGGTCATCCCTGCCGCGGTGATTTTTGTTTCGCCCCCTTCATGGGCGATCAAATTCTGCCGACTTAAGCTGTCGTAAAGCGCAACCCCCAATTCACCCGCGAGATGATCATAACAAACGCGAGCCAGTCTCAATCTAGGGTCCGCGGGCCCATGGATTACCTTAGGGCTCGCAATGGCAACGCTCATGTTGAGCAGACTTTCCAACAGTTCGGCCACTTGGCGACTCTGCAGCTGAAAATACTTATGCCTCCCCTGCTTACGCACGAGCAATAGTTCGCCTTCAACCAACTTAGTTAAATGGCTGCTGGCAGTCTGCGGTGTGATGTCTGCTTCAAGAGCCAGTTCTGTCGCCGTCAATGCCTGTCCGCCCATAAGAGCAATCAACATACGTGAGCGGGCGGCGTCACCAATCAAGTTGGCAATAAAGGCAATATTTGGTTCCATGCTTGTAATCTCATTCGGTGACAATTCGATAACCATCGAAGCATTAAGTTTTCAGGTAATTACAATGCAGCTAAAACCTTTACCACACAAGTCAATGGCGCCAAACACTATGAAAATTACCTGTTTTATCGAATACAAAATAGACCCCTTCAAATTGGAACAATTTGCCCAATATGCTGAAAACTGGGGCGATATTATTCCAGCCTACGGTGGCGAACTCCTTGGCTACTTTCTGCCACACGAAGGCACCAATGACACTGCATATGGTCTCATTAGCTTCGATAGTCTGGCCCACTATGAACGCTATAGAGACAAACTGAAGACAGAAGCCGCAGGCAAGGCAAATTTTCAGTTGGCCAAGCAAGGAGAATTTATTTTGAGTGAAAAACGCAGTTTCCTAAAGCCGATAGCCAATACCTATCAAAGAGCTGCGGAGACAAAACTATGATGGTCGTTATTTTTGAAGTCGTGCCGAATCCCGGCTGCCAAGAAAAGTATTTAGAGATAGCCGCCGACCTGAAATCGAGCCTGAGTAACATTGAAGGATTTATTTCAATCGAACGGTTTCAGAGTATGGTCAATCCCGAACGCTTATTATCGCTGTCATTCTGGGAGAATGAGGCTGCGGTACAGGCTTGGCGACAACAGATATATCACCGCGAGGCACAAACTCAAGGACGCGAACAATTATTCGCCGATTATCGCCTGCGGGTTGCCGAAGTTGTTCGTGACTATGGCATGTTCGATCGTGCTCAGGCACCTAAGAGCAACTGATATGCTGCGACTTGAGTAGCATGCCTTGCAGGCACTCAGTCTTAGCAACAAAGAGTGTACTCGCCAGCGAAATTTGCCCCACAATATTAAACGGTAGGCGCCACTCTAAAACGGTTTTTTATGTAAATACTGGGGTTGTATCTTGGCTTATATAACCCCACACCCGAAAACAAGAGCCTTCAATAGCGTATTTAATTCCGTGTCTATTTAGAATAGTAAGAATTTCACTGCTCCTATCGGTCTCCTGAGGTGCAACTAAACGACCACGATACTCGGAAACTATTGGATTAAAGTCTAGCCACTCGATACCTGAACTTTCTTCATAGATCTCGTTCCACCAAACGGCACTAAATCCTAAAATATCATCTGATGAAATCAGTTTGTACCTTACGCTAATAGATAGAAAATGAAGCGCTTCAAAATCATTACAAAGCTCGCGCCACTTAGTTTTATTCATCACTGAGACTAACTGGCGTTCATTAATTATTTTTCGATATTTCTCGTGCATAATTTCAAGTCCAACTCATTTTTAGGGCGTGTGTATCCAGAAATGAGCAAGAACAATCCTCCTTAAATAGAAACTAAATCACAATCTCATTTTAACTTGTTAATTTTGTTTGGGTTATTCGTGGCCATCTTTGTGAGAATGTGGTGTTAATGAATGGATTAGCGCCAGCGTATTTTGTTCAATTGGCAGAACATTTAACTCTCGCTCAGCTAAAGGATCGAAAGATATCCCAATGGACTCGTGACCCGTAGTAAAAAATCCGTGTAATTCATGCTGCCATGGTGGGGGAAAATCAAGTGGTGGTAGTAACGCATTGGCCGTATGGAACCGCCACAGATTGACTAAACCATGGGCGTTAACACAGTAACATTTTTCCAGTGGCGAGAACTCCTGCTGCAGGCGATTAGACTTGACCATAATGGCGATATTATCGATAAACGAGGTCATATCCTGATTGATTATGGCGGCTAGGCTGCGTAGCATCGCCATGCTGTATGTCGAGTCTTTTAGGTTTGTAAGTTGATGGCGTAACTTATCTGTCACGGCTGTGGCACCTAAAATGGCATATACGGCATTGCAGGCCAAGAGTGTCACCTTATGCCCAGTTAAAAAAGGCGGCACAAATCGCTGTTTATAGGCTGTAATAGTAGGTAAATCATGGATGGCTAGTGCCGCCAACAAGGGCCAAATATGTAGGCTATCTGTACCCGAATAATCCCCATCCCGCACTAATCGCGTCAAACAACCAAAGCGCCCCGCTAATGTCAGGCAGTTCATAAACTCATCGAAGTTATTAAAGGCCACCCGTTGGATTATGGCTAATTGGGTTAAATCATTTTCTATGTAGCAGATGCGATTGATCCATTCGTTAGCGGAGAGATGACGACTCTCTTTTACACACTGTTGTAGGATAGCGAGTTTGGCGACTTGAGGCTCAGTTAACTGCTTGTCATTTTCTGCCAATCTCTGCAATGCGTTTAGTGCTTGGTCTCTGTCTTTTTTAGGGTAGCTTTTCACATCATACCTCACTTCATGTTGCCCTGAAGTTCAAAATGTAATCATAGGTTTACTAGGCTTATCGAGTAGTGGACGTTTATTTTCGTTATCCTTAGTCCTCAATTAATTCATCTGGATATAGCGCGATTTGCGCCAAGGATTGTGCAAAAAATTGGCTTAGGTCTGGGCTAATAAAGTCCATCATATCGGGGTCATGGGTGTATGCGATCACTTGTCCCATTTGGCCTAATGCCGAGGGCGAATGATCTGTAATCAAGAGTAATGTACCGCCCCCAAATTGGGCAAAGGGCAACCAACCTTCTTGATACCATCCTGATTGGATTTTGGGATCCCGCACTTCTGGCTCGTGGTAATCAACGTAGTACTGGGCCTGTTTTCTCATTCGGTCACGAAATTTAAATGATGAGGCTAGTGACAAAAAATCATACCGGCAAAAGTAATCTTTTCGGGCAAAGACTGTGCTCCACTCATTGCCGCCATTGGCATATCCCCAAAGCTCCCTTAGCGGGGAAACTAGTTTAAAACCTAATTGTTTTTCGGCTTCATCTAAGACTAAGTTTGATAAGCCACGATCCAGTTCTAATGTTTGATTCATGTTGGCGTAGATAGCACTCAATGCTTGTAGATACGTCTTAACATCCATTGTATTTATTCCTTCATCTTGACACTTGGCCGCAGTATTAATCCATTTTCTTTATACCGCGAACATATACACTTGGCGAACTTAGTTAATCGAATTAACCACATAAATTCTATTTTCATATTGCTACGACAGATTCTGTCGCAGCCTTCTATTACTTACTAAGCCGCTATTCCAGTCATACCTTATTAACTAGATATACAGCCTAATTTTCAGCGTCAAGTGACCCTTACTCAGTTTGAGCCCTCGTTCGCCACACAAAATATCGGTGAATGAATTAGTCGAGCGTCTTGCAAACCACACGCAGAATACGAGTAAACGTTCGGTGCAACATCCACTACTCGATGATATAGACCAAGCACTAGCGGCAATGTGAGTGTCGTCGCGAGGAACACCATAGAACTCAGTTAATACAATCAGATAGGCGTGCTAAACAAACAACGCCCCCCACGATGCCCTAGTGATTATCGGGCTAACGGCTAACCCTAATCTTGAGTCAGAGCTTGAGGTATTAGTAATAGCCACTGGCATTGCAACAAAAACCATAGAAAATCAGGTATCTATAGCGTCACAAATTGATGATAAGTACATTTAAGCGACAACAGCATTAACTCGACTGATAAATTCCTTTATGCATCTCTTTATGCAAGAAGACTACGTCCTTATCAATAATTTCGAGTCGCCAGCCATAGTGATGCGCGATCCACTCAAAAGTCGCTTCGGCGTAAAAATTGATGTGGGTGGGATCGTTTTTATAGTGCCAGCGGGCAAATGCGGTTTTATCCTGCACACGCTTGGTCATGACCGCCAAAATGCCGTTGGGTTTTAATAACCTATCGAGCTGAGTAAGCAAACCTGCGGCACCACTCACGTGTTCAATGACTTCGGTCAAGGTAATAAAGTCGTATTGGCGGGCTAATGTTTCGGGATTATTGGCGTAATAAAGGTCGTAATTATCTATCTGATAACCGCGCGCCTTTGCCATTAGACTCAATGCCTTACCTTCTCCACAGCCAAAATCGAGCCCTTGGGCCGAAATGCTAACACGGCTAAGTAGTGGCTCGAGTGTGCGATTTAAAAATGTTTGATAGCCGAGATCATCGGCATGATTCTCGTGCTTATCGTACTCGGCTTTTTCTGCCTCGGCCGAAAGATAAAACTCAGAAGGCACGCTCACCAGTTGGCAGGTTTGGCATTGCAGGTAACTGCGCTTCCTATCTTGATGATAAGCGAGTAATTCAACGCCATGACATAAGGGGCAGATATTCAACAACAATTCCTAGGGATAGTAAGGTGCATAGTAATGTGCATAGTAATGAGAATAGTCGTAATGCCCACAAATAATGCTAGCACTGACCAGCTGAAATCGACTATATCGATGGCCTGATTAAGGTTTAGGGATTTTACGCTCTTTTGCGGCGGCTTCTTTTGCTTCCCGTAAATATTTTTGCTCGCGACTTTCTCTTTCGTCGAACTGTTTTTGTGCCTTAAGTTTTTGCTGCGCTTCCCAATCGTTGGTTTGGGATTGTTGCTTAATTTTATCTTCCCGCTCTGTCGTCTCTTTAGTGGCTTGACGGGCCTTTTCTAATTGAGCCTGTTCTAATCGCTGTGAGTCGATGCGTGCCTTATCGGCTTTTTGCTCTAGGGTCAATCTAGGCTTTGGCGCCTCGGCGGCATTTGTTAACGCGAGATGAAAACTAAAGATGAGGACTAGCGATATTAATATTTTAGAGATTAACACTTTAAATAAATACGCCATTTCCTGTCTCCTTTATTCGATAATTGAATGAATCAATGATAAAAGCCAATTCACGCAAGATGTGCAAAACATAGCATAAAATCTGCCTAAGCTTGAAATATGCAGCAGGTGTTCTTAAAAAATATGCTTGAATACAAGTCTTAAACTACACTTTTTAAGTTTCTATTTGAGTGAAACAACAATTAGGTTTATTTTTAACCCCATTGGAATGATGTACTATTGGGCAACTTCGTGTTCAACGAAGACCTAAAAATGGGATGTGACTATTTTGCGTCACAAGGGAGTATCCTGAATGATCAGATGGCAACACTTACTTAAGAAACTCAGTACAGATGATCCTGTACTGCAAGAAAAGCTTTCTCTCTGGCAAGCACATCCCCATAAAACCCCCTTAGCCTTAATTCAAGGCTTTAGCTTTATTAGTGCCAACCAAGCCACCCTCAGTTATTTTGAGACTGAATACGATGCTTTTGTGAATGCGACTCCCTATGATTTTTCTCCGAGGATCCAATCTTCAGGCCGCAATAGTGTTGAATTTGCGCGGGAAATGATCCTTGAAGCCATTGCTGGCAATAATGTTGAATTCAACTGGCTGCACATGAGCCAACAAGGCAATGAACTGCCGACTCGAATTAATCTCTATCGCTGTTATCTGCAACAACAGCCCGTGGTACTCGTTGAATTACAAGCTCTCAATCGCCGCAATCAAATGCGCGAAACGATTTCTGATGGTTTTGCTCATATTCCCAAAGAAATTTTGTCGACCACGCTCGAAGAAAGTGCCGAAGCTGTGTATATCACTGACACTGATAATCAAATTTTGGCTGTCAATAAAGCAATGTGCCGTATTTGCGGCTATAGCGCTGAGCAGCTCATCAGTAAAACCCCTGAATTTTTAGAGGTAAGAACCCATAATATGGGGGAAGAAACCGAATGCCAAATCGCCTTGAAACAAAGGGGATTTTGGCAGGGCGAAACGTGGAAAAGACGTTCAGATGGCAGTAACTTTCCTGCTTGGCAGAGCAGTCGTAAAATCGTCACTGAAGATGATGCTCATTATAATGTGAATATTTTCAGTGATATTAGTACTAAAAAACTATTAGAAACCCAGCTAACAACTCGAGCTATGTACGATACCTTGACTGGATTACCTAACCGGTTCCATCTCAAACAGATCCTCAATAGTGCCCTCGAAAAACTTAAAACTGATCCCCTCGCACTGGGGGCGTTGATGTTTTTAGATCTCAATGGTTTCAAGAATATCAATGACAGCTTCGGTCACTCCATGGGCGATAGAGTATTACAACTCGTCGCCGCCCGCCTCGAGGCGGGTTGCATCGAAAAGGCCGATATAGCCCGTATGGGAGGAGATGAATTTACCTTAGTGCTGCAAGACTGTAGCTGTAAAGATGAAATTCAGCTGTTTGCAGAGCAGATTCTCAGCTTATTTGAGAGCCCCTTTGAAATTGAAGGCCAAAAGTTCTTCCTCGGCACTAGCATAGGCATTGCGCTATTTCCTACCCACAGTAACCAAGCGGGACAACTGATTAGTCTTGCCGATACTGCCATGTATTGCGCTAAAAAGAGCTTACCGCATCTCGTGTTTTACGATAAGGCAATGAGCCTAGCAGCCGAGTTAAAATTACAGTTAATCAATAACCTAAGGCATGCGCATAGCCTAAAACAATTCACTCTCGCTTATCAAGCCATAGTCGATTTACACACAAATCAAACTATTGCTGCCGAAGCCCTGCTCCGCTGGCAGAAGTCACCGACAGAATATTATGAAGCTGCCGACTTTGTGCCATTGCTTGAGGAAACAGGATTAATTGTCAGCATTGGCCAATGGGTATTAGAACAGGCCTGTGTACAAGCGGCCCTCTGGCGAGCACATTATCAACCCGACTTTAGAATTTCAGTCAATGTGTCACCACTGCAATTGGAACACTTAGATTTTATCGACCAAGTGATAAATGCCTTAGAAATGGCGAAGTTACCCGCTGATGCACTGATTTTAGAAATTACCGAATCGGCATTGTTACGACAACCGGAGCAAGCACGACTCACACTCAATCGTATCAAAGCGTTAGGTGTCAGTATTGCCATCGATGATTTTGGGACTGGGTTATCGTCACTCAGTCGATTAGGGACTTTGCCAATAGACAGCGTCAAAATTGATGCCGAGTTTGCCTTGCGCTTAAACGAAGTCTCAGGACAAAAGCTCTGCAATGCTATAGTGCAACTCGCACAAGCACTCGACATTCACTTCGTCGCAGAAGGTATTGAAACTCAACAACAAAAAGACATAATGACTGACATGGGCCAAGGTTTCGCCCAAGGATTTCTATTTGGCTACCCGAGTTCAGTCGAAAACTTCACCCAAGCCTTTCTTGCGGAAAAACGCTTAGCCTAGAACAGATTTAGGACTGCCGATGTTCGCATCGGCTCGATAATCCGACCGGCGTACCGAATTAACGCTCTCGACGTTTACAACGGAAAACGAAAGATTCCGCTAAGGTTTCATCGAAATATTTTGATGGGTCGCGAACTAAGGGAAAAGATTTTCTTGCAGAAAACATACGATTTAAGCTCGATAGCCCTGCCAGCACGCTATTTACTAATAGTAATGAATGGAATCTACTCCCCTGCAAAGCCAATGATGGCCTGGCAAAGCGCTCTCATCATTATCAATAAAAAAAACCATATTTAAAGCTCAATAGCCCTGCCAGCACACCATTTACTAATAGTTATGAATGGAATAACTCCCCTGCAAAGCCAATGATGGCCTAGCAAAGCGCTCTCATCATTATCAATAAAAAAACCATATTTAAAGCTCGATAGCCCTGCCAGCACGCCATTTACTAATAGTAATGAATGGAATTACTCCCCTGCAAAGCAATTGGCTGGCAAAGCTATCTCATCATTTGCTGCGCAAATGAATCCCAGTTATTAAACCGTATTTCACATTACGTTAGCGTGATCTGAATAAGATTTTGACTATTTTAATTCGTACGGAGTCTCAAAAACTCAATAACTTAAAAGCACTAATTCATACCTAAAACATCTAAGACTCAATAGCCTTAACCCCATCAACTATACCTTACCACTGGATTCATTTGAGTTCTGATAACGAACCTGCACTGTACTCGGCATCGCCTTAATCCGCAATCCCACCATAGCATCAAATGCCATCATTAACGGCTGAACATCAAGGGTAGAATCGAGGGCGCTTAACATATAAGCGCAAGCTTCTAAGGTCGATAAACTATCGCTACGACTTGATTTACGGATCCGATAGCGCGATTCATAACCTTCAGCCAAATGCACCGCAGGATACTGGGTTAACCAAGGATTCAGTTGCAGCATTTTGAATGCCTTACGCCAAGTGCCATCGAGCAACAGCAATATACAATCAGGATTAATACGTTGCTGTTCAACACTTACACTTAACGCAGAGGGATAGACGAGATAAATAGGCTTATTACACGCCGCTAAATATTCCCGTAAACCGTTGAAATCAGACTCGCTTTCACCCACATAAACTTGCGTTTTAGGTACAGCAAGACTCAATACCCGCACACTATTCTTCTTATGTTCGACTTCACTCGGGTGCTGTAAAACCACCAACTGAGTCATTGGAGAGATAGGCTGAACACTCGCACATAAGCAAGCATTTTGCGGATAACAACAGATAACACAATAGTGACGGGACAAGCTTTACCCTCGGTTTAGTGAGTTATTTTACGAGTATACCAAAGGATAAAAGGGTATTAGACACAATAAAAAAATACCCACAGTTCGCGGTCAAACAAACTGTGGGTAAAGGGTGTACTCTGTAATTAATCAGTGCCGCGAACTAATGCTCGCCAACTAACTGCTCTTGGTGCCAGTGGTCGAATCGACTCAGCGCCATCATCAACAATAAACCGATAGAAAACACGCCCATGACGAGTGCCACTGCGTAAGGTGCAGTTAAATTCGTTTGCTGTATAAGTCCAGCTAAAACGGATGCACCACTCATCTGAATAAAACCTAGCATAGCCGCGGCAGTCCCCGCTCGCTCACCAAAAGCTGACAGCGCCATACTCGTCGCGGGGCCGAGTAAGAAGGCAAATCCCACACACAACAACATCATAGGTAACATGAAGTTAAAAGCTGCTGCCATCCCTGTATTTGGACCAAACTGTTGGCCCGCCACTGTCGCCACTGAAGACAGAACGAGTAAAGACAGAGCCAAAATAACCGTTGGACGATTACCCAGTTTGCGAATGACGATCGGTGCAGCAAAACAGGCCACGATATTGAACACAGCATTGAGCCCGAATAAACCACTAAACGCCAGCTCAGAAACCCCTAAATGCCCAATCAACCACACAGGCGCATAAGACACATAACTCAAAATTGCCGCCATAGCTGACATACAAGCAAAGGCATAAAACAAAAAGTGGGTGTTACCGAGTACAGGTTTGAATCTGCCCCAACGGTAAAGTGGGCCAGTAGTAACAGTGTTGGCTGGACGAGTCTCAGGTAAGCGATAACCGACAACGAGCATCATCAACATGGCATATAACGTCATGAAAACGAAGGTTGAACGCCAGCCGAATTGCATCGCTAACAAGCCACCTAAGGTTGGTGCTAAAGCTGGGATCACGCAAATCGCGCCATTTAAGTAACTGTAAATTTTAGCGCCTTCTTTTTGTGAGTAGCAGTCGCGCACCGCACTAAACACCACAATAGAAGTTGAACAGGCGGCTAAACCTTGCAGCACACGAGCAATCTGTAACCAATGAAATTCGATGGCCGCGGCAGCGAGAAGACTACTTGCGCCGTAGAGTAAGACCCCGAAAATGGCCACAGGACGGCGGCCATAACGGTCGGCTAATGGCCCAATCAACACTTGGCCTAAGCCCATGGCGAATAAAAACAATACGAGTGTGGATTGCACATCACTGGCAGATACGGCGAATTCTGTCGCCATAGTTGGCATTGAAGGTAAATAAATATCGATGGCTAATGGGCTGAGCAGCACCATAGACATCAGGATAGGTAACAGATTGCGCCGCATAAATAATCTCAGTTGATCAGGGAAAGGTATTTCAGTGGGCGCTATTTTAATTAACTCAAGGTATGAACAGAAATGGTATAATTTCCAAAGTAAATTTCCTCTGAGGAATATCTGTGAATATCGACAACTTAGCCAGAATCGATTTGAACTTGCTGGTCATACTCAAGGTGCTGCTAGAGGAGCAGAGTGTCACTCGCGCCGCCAGCCGATTACATATAAGTCAGTCAGCCCTCAGTAAGAGCTTAAATCGACTCAGAGAAACCTTAGATGATCCCCTATTTCAGCGCACGGCGCATGGCTTAAAACCCACCGCGCACGCCCTCATTCTTGGGCAAAAACTGCCGAATATATTGCAAGACTTGTATCAACTCACTCAGCCTCCGACCTTTAATCCTGCCAGTAGCAATCGACAATTTTCTTTTGCCATGGTGGAAAGCGCCTATGAAACCTTAATCCCATATTTTATCGGCCCTATGCTGACCACGGCACCCAACGTAAAACTCGACTCCTATGTCTGGACCGAAAAATCGATGCAGGATTTGCAGCAAGGGCAAATCGACTTTGGTATTTCAGGGCGGGATTTGCATCCACTGTCAGATTTTCAAGTAGATCGCCTGCCCGAAGGGATTGCCTATCAAACATTATTTACCGATCAACAAGTCTGCTTAGTGCGAGAGGATCACCCGCTGATGGCGGCGCTCACCTCAGAACAATGGAATTTACCCTTTTACCTCGATATGGCCCATGTGCAGGTTCGTTGTGAAGGTAGTGATTGGTGGGCACTGGATTACTTTCTTGCCGATCTTGGGCATAGACGCCGGATCAGCACGACTGTACCCGACTTTTATGGTGCCGCCAGCGTTTGCGCCCACAGCAATTTAATCTTCACTCTGCCGTCGAGCTTTGCCCGTCACGCCTGCCAACTTTATCCGCTCAAACAACTGCCACTGCCTTTCGAATTTATGCCAATGGCCTATGTGCTGTTATGGCATCAAAGAAATGATGAAGATCAAGGGCATAAATGGATTAGAGAAACCATTTGTCAAAGTGTGGCTAAGTTATTCAATCCCACAGAAATGCTTTAACACGACAAAAACGGTCAGTAAAAAGCCCGACAAAGCAAAGGCTTTATCGGGCTAATATCGAGGCACGCTATTAAGAATAGCGATTACAGAATAAATGTCGCGACTTGCGCATTCAGGTCATTAGCGCGAGCTTTTAACCCTCTCGCCTGTGCCAAATCTGCCATGGCCGATGCGGTAATCTCATCGGTCACATCTTTAATCGCAACCGTATTCTGGGTTATTTCACCCGTCACTTGAGTCTGTTCTTCCGCTGCGGTAGCAATTTGGCCTGCCATATCTGAAATCACGTTGACCGCTTGTGTGATCTCTTCAAGGGCTTTCGCCGCGGCATTTGCATCTTCTACGCTATGACCCGCTAATACTTGGCTGCTTTCCATCAAGCTGACTGCTCGAGCGGTAGTGCGTTGTAGCGTTTCAATCGTGGTATGTACTTCCTGAGTCGAATCTTGTGTACGACGTGACAGTACTCGAACTTCATCGGCAACGACCGCAAAACCACGGCCTTGCTCGCCAGCACGAGCCGCTTCAATGGCTGCGTTAAGCGCTAAAAGGTTAGTTTGCTCTGCGATCCCTTGAATTGTCGCCAGAATACTCGAGATAGACTTAGCGTGACGACTTAAATCGCCAATAACATCCGTTGCTTGAGTCACTTCATCGGCGAGGGAATTAATCGAGTTACGAGTTTTATTGACTAACTCTTTGCCCTGTAAACTGCTCGCTGCAGACTGTTGAGCCGCTGTTGCCGTGTTCTCAGCATTGGCTGCGATCTCATTAGTCGCACTCGCCATTTCAGTTACCGCAGTCGCGACCATAGCGACTTCTTGCTGTTGACGCTGTAACTCCGCAACTGAAGTTTGCGTGGTGGCAAGACTACGTTCAGCATCGGCATCTAACTCATTCGCTAATTGGCGAATATGGCTGATCAGCTGATGTTGACTGCCCACAAAGCGGTTAAAGCTGTCGGCAAGCACGCCCACTTCATCTTGAGTGTCGACAGAAATACGTTGAGTTAAATCACCATTACCATCGGCAATACGCGCCAGTGCTTGCGATACTCGACTCAGAGGACCCAGCAAGACACTTACTAGCCAAGAAATGGCTAATACACTTAAGATCAACACGAGTGCAGAAAGCCCAAACTGAGTGAGTAACAAGCTCGACAGTGGCGACTCTAGCGTTTCCTTATCAAGCACTAACACTAATTCCCAATCTGTATTAGGGATATCAACGCTCCAGACTAATTTGTCACGTCCTTCATTTTCAAAATACATAGGTAACAGAGTGCCCGCTGCACGGCTTTGCTCTGGTAAGTTGCGATTAAGCTCGTTGTCGATTTCACCTATAGGTTTCATCGTCTTAGCTTGATCTTTATAAGCGATCACTGTGCCGTCTTTGTGCATCATGATGGCATAACCGTTTGCCGGTAACTTCATGCGGTTGACCTCTTCGATAAGATTACTAATCGATAGATCTCCAGCAATAACTCCGCCTGCAACAGGCTCGGCCAAAGTCACCACTAAAATATTAAAAGCAGTATCAAGATAAGGTCGAGTAAATACACTTCCACCAGTTCGCATAGCCTCTTGGTACCAAGGTCGTGTACGAGGATCATAATTTGTATAGTCAGTTGCAGGCTCTGAATCTCTCATATTGCCGTTAGACTCACCAAAATATGTCGATTCAAACCCTCCCGATTGCTTAGCCTGTTTCATTGCTTGCACAATGTCATTATTGCGCTGCCCAGCAAGACCTTTAACAATTTTCTGACGACTTGCAAGCCACTCACTAATCAGTAACGCTTGCTGGTCTCCAAGACGTTGAGCCTGTTCTAAATTCACGTCTAATAGTACTTTCTTCTGACTTGTATAACTTTGCCAAGATAACAGTAAAATTACCGATGAGAGAGCGAGAATTACGGAAAAAAGGATTTTTTGTCTTAATGAATATGATTTCATAATATATTTCACGAATAAAAACTGGATAATTATGCTGACCAAAAATAATAACTATTCCTAGTAGCGCTTAGTTTACTTATATACGTAAAAATAACGGCGAATACACTTATTTTTACCGCAAGAATAAACAAACTCACAACAAATCCAAGATAGATCAACGTATGCATCTGAGCACCGGCCTCTTATTTAATAGGACGCCTAATTTATGCATATTTAAATATGCACTATAAATCTCATGTAATTTAAAATTACTCTTATCTTAATGCTAATAGTTACGAATTAAATTCAACTTAAATAGAAATGAGTTATAAAAGCATTTAGATGAAAAAGTAATAAAAGTGCCATTTTTATTACATGGCACTTTTATATCAAGATCAAATCATTCGCTATTTTAAACTTAGGCTACAGAATAAATGTCGCGACTTGCGCATTCAGGTCATTAGCGCGAGCTTTTAAGCCCCTCGCCTGTGCCAAATCTGCCATGGCCGATGCGGTAATCTCATCGGTCACATCTTTAATCGCAACAGTATTCTGAGTTATTTCACCCGTCACTTGAGTCTGTTCTTCCGCTGCGGTAGCAATTTGGCCTGCCATATCAGAAATCACGTTGACCGCTTGCGTAATCTCTTCAAGGGCTTTCGCCGCGGCATTTGCATCTTCTACGCTATGACCCGCTAATGCTTGGCTGCTTTCCATCAAGCTGACTGCTCGAGCGGTAGTGCGTTGTAGCGTTTCAATCGTGGTATGTACTTCCTGAGTCGAATCCTGTGTACGACGTGACAGTACTCGAACTTCATCGGCAACGACCGCAAAACCACGGCCTTGCTCACCAGCACGAGCCGCTTCAATGGCTGCGTTAAGCGCTAACAGGTTAGTTTGCTCTGCAATCCCTTGAATTGTCGCCAGAATACTCGAGATAGACTTAGCGTGACGACTTAAATCGCCGATGACATCCGTTGCTTGAGTCACTTCATCTGCGAGTGAATTAATCGAGTTACGAGTTTTATTCACTAACTCTTTACCCTGTAAACTGCTCGCCGCAGACTGTTGAGCCGCTGTTGCCGTGTTCTCAGCATTTGCTGCGATCTCATTAGTCGCACTCGCCATTTCAGTTACCGCAGTCGCGACCATAGCGACTTCTTGCTGTTGACGTTGTAACTCCGCAACTGAAGTTTGCGTGGTAGCAAGACTACGTTCAGCATCGGCATCTAACTCATTCGCTAATTGGCGAATATGGCTGATCAGCTGATGTTGACTGCCCACAAAGCGGTTAAAGCTGTCGGCAAGCACGCCCACTTCATCTTGAGTGTCGACTGAAATACGTTGAGTTAAATCACCATTACCATCGGCAATACGCGCAAGGGCTTGCGATACTCGACTCAGAGGACCCAGTAACATGCCAACTAACCAAGAAATGGCTAACACACTCAGCAACAGTACGAATGCAGAGAGACCCAGTTGAGTGAGTAATAGGTTAGACAATGGCGCTTCTAGCGTTTCCTTATCAAGCACTAACACTAATTCCCAATCTGTATTAGGGATATCAACGCTCCAGACTAATTTGTCACGTCCTTCATTTTCAAAATACATAGGCAACAGAGTGCCCGCTGCACGGCTCTGTTCCGGTAAGTTGCGATTAAGCTCGTTATCGATTTCACCTATAGGTTTCATCGTCTTAGCTTGATCTTTATAAGCGATCACAGTGCCATCTTTGTGCATCATGATGGCATAACCGTTTGCCGGTAACTTCATCCGATTAACACCGTCAACTAGGCTTGCGATAGATAAGTCACCACCCACAACACCTTGTGCGGTTGGCTGCGCCATAGTCACAACCAGAATGTTATAGGCAACATCCACGTAAGGTTTTGTCAAAATAAGACCGCGCTCACTAATGGCTTGTTGATACCAAGGGCGGCTGCGAGGATCATAGCCCGTACGATCAATACTCGGATCAGAATCCAACATTTGCCCTGCTTGAGAGCCAAAATAGGTCAGCTGAAAACGACCCGATGCCTGTGCTTGTTGAAGTGTATTGAGGCTGTCACCTTCAACTTTGTTCGCCAGGGCTCCCATAATATCTTGGCGGCCAGCCAACCATTCTTGGATCCGCTCAGCCTGCTGTTCACCTAAGCGCTGCACTTGTTCTAGGCTGTTTTGTAACAGCTGGGATTTTTGGCTGGAATAACTTTGCCATGACAACAAACCAATCACGAGTGAAAGGGCTGCCACGACAGAGAACAGAATTTTTTGCTTGAGCGAATATGAGTTCATGTTGGCGTCTAATTAATTAACAAAGCAGTGAAACAAGAGGGTGTTTGAGCGGGTCGAACGAACATTTACAACTAATATAATAAGGCGGCTAACTGAGTTAAAACTGCAGTTAAATTTGAGCTGAATTTTCTCATATTCTGTACAGTTAGCAAAGAAATTGCTCAGATTTACATCAAAAAGATTTTAGCAAACACATATAATTAACCAACCGTTATTCGAGCAACAACATATAGATAGGCATGCGATCACATATCAAAGTAATGCGCAACACCAAAATGGCCTCCCGAGTAAAATAAAGTAAATTAATCAAGATTAACGTGACCTATACGCACTCGCTATTGCACACTAAATGTCCACTGCCTATCGAGGAGTTCTTATGATTTTTCAACAGTTCCAACAGAGCCCACTGCAGACCCGAATTTCTGGCCCACGGGCTTGGTTAGCGATGGCAATTAGCATTAGCCTAATTTGTTTATCACTATTTTTATTACCCTTCGTGCTCTTATTTGGCGCGATTGCGCTCGGTTGTTTAGTCCTATTTAGCCGTTTTTATATGGCACGTCAGTTGGCTAAATTTAATCAGGCTCAGGCAAACGCAACGCAGCATGCCCACGCGACAGAGGAGCCGCAGAGTCAGGTTTATGGATCTGACACTATTGTTAGGGAATCTAATGCGGCACGCCATCAAGGGCGCACTTTTGAGCATAAAGAGGATGAACACTAGTTCAATCGAAGCAAAACTGCGCTCAAGCGAGTAAGGTCTGCGCGCGTTTAAGGCTATGAATTTCGGCGGGATCTTGGGTTACCTCAAGCACATTTTCAATCTGTAATACCAGTGAACGCCACAGAGGCTCGATAATATCCGCCTCTTTTTTATTGGCATTTTGCCGTGCCAGCTTAAGCAAAGCAGCAGATCCAACGACATCAATTCGTCCTAAGATACCGTCGGCCAGTGCCATACTCAGCTCAATCATCGCAGGCACACTGTGGCTATATTTTATCACTTGGCGCAAATAATCCTCAGCTTGAGTCAAATCACTGCCAAAGGCATTGTCATCATTGAGCATATGCTGCGCCCGCGTGAGCATAGCATCGAGTTGTCCTTGCTCGGCAGCTTCGGCCATCCAATGCTCACTGGCAATCATATCTCGAGTACAGCCATCTCCATTGGCAAGCATTAATGCTAAATGATACTGGGCATGGGGATAACCTGCTTGCGCGGCTTTGCTTATAAAATGATAGGCTTGAGTTAAGTTCTTTTGCTGGTAATGCAACACACCTAGATTCGCCATCGCTTCAGTTTGCTCGCCATCTGCCGCACCTTGTAAATATTGCTGTGCTAACTTGCTGTCGGGTTGAAACGACTCACTGCCTACAAGATAAAAATATCCCAATAACGCCATCGCATTGACCACACCTGCTGCTGCTGCAGTGGCAATGATCTGTTCACCTTTAGCCACTTCTGGCGCGCCTTGATAACCGTGGATCAGTGCTACGCCATGCTCATGTAAGGCTTCCATGTGCTTAGGTGCCGCAAGGGAAAACCAATAGGCCGCTCGGGCAAAACTGTCAGCTGCGCTAATGTGAGAAATGGTATTTAGAGGTGAAACTGTGGATAAATCTTGGCTTGATATAGCTTCGGCTTCTGCCGCAAGTTCTTGCTCTTTGAGCAGTTCTTGTTCTTTCAGTATCAAAGCCTTGGTCTTAAACGATATCCCAACCAAATACTGCGCTTGCGGGTCATCTTCCATCACAGCGCGGTAGCACAAATCCCTCACCGTCATAGCGTCAGTCGCTTCATAACAGTAGGCAGGGGCAACTCGACCTTTAACCTTAGGATACAAGTGCTCGACTAAAGTCAGGACATCTTTAATGGATTTTTGCGCTAGCGCGAGTAATTGTTCCTGGGTGAGATGGTATTTCTCAGGATGAGCACCGCGGTTACCGTCGGCACGCAATCGATGCAGGGCACGAGTGGTCTTCACATCAATCACGCGCCGCTGATTTAGCTGTTCGATCCTATCGTATAAATTCGGACTCGAAAACGCGATTTGCTTATCTTGCCCCAGTAACTCTGTAAGTTTATGGGTAAAACTGCGAATGTGTAGCAGCGACTGTGTCGGCACATCCTGCACATAGCTTTTCGCCTTGAGGTAATCATCACTCAAGGAGACCGAAAAATCGTGGATAAACTCACTATCCTTAATGACTGTTTTCGTCCCCATGAGTGATTCCCTACAGGCTGAATTGATGTTGCACTATTCGACGCTTGGTTTTTTCGACACCATATATAAGCGGAACAAAGCGACGTTAACGAATAATCCAATAAAAGACATAAAAGTATCCGCTAACATTTGCACAGGTAATCCGCCCATGGATGCTAACCCAGAAAGCTGGCTACCTATGACGGAGAGTGGTAAATATAACATCAATAATGCAATGGTTTTCAGTACGATAGGGCCACTAAAACTAAAACTACCCTTAATCGCTTCTAGCGGTGTTAAGCGCTCAACCACAACCATAAAGTTAACATAGGCTAAACGCGCAAAGAGATAGAAGCTAATTACCAATCCTACCAGCCACACTGGACCGAAGGCGGCAAACAGCATCACTGGTGCTAAAATCGCTAGACCAGAAAACACCCCAGCCAATAATAATGGTGGAACAAACGGTAAACTCGCCTTCAACACCACTCCCGCTGAAGGACTATGCCCTTGTGAGCGCAGTTCTAAAAACAGAGTCAAAGCGGCAATTAATACCGAAAAAGTAAGTAGTAACAGCATCATGGCGATCATATGCGGAGCGCCAAACTGTGGGTTTTCTAGATCAACTTTACTCATCTCTATACCAAGCCATAACTGGATCCCCACTTGGATCAAGAGTAATGGGATCGTCAGCATAGCGAGTTGCGCCAGATGATTACGGAAGAAGTTATAGGCTTCTGACAAAATTGCGGATAGTGACATGCGACTTTCCAAATAATTGAAATGAATTAACACTTAGAATTGCCGCTAAGGATACCGAAAATCCCTTGGCAATGCACAGTAGAAATCACCAGTGTGAACCGTAAATCACAGAAAACTACTGCAACAAAAGTGACAAACCCGCTAAACTGTCCAGCGAACTCGTGCGCAAACCATCAAAGGACGCTTCCATATGAAACACACTCTGACCTTCTCTATCCTCCTCAGCACTTGTATTTTAGCGGCGCCCGCCAGTGCAGGCTGGTTAGATAACTTGGCAGGAACTCAAGCCAAAACTGAAAAAGCGACCACTACAGCAGCGGCAACTCAGTCGAATGATTTAGTTGGCAGCGTCATGTCACAATTGGGTTTAAACCAAACTCAAGCCGAAGGTGGCTTAGGCAGTTTATTAGGCTTAGCGCAATCAAGCCTAGGAACAACCGACTACTCAAAACTGGCTGCCAGCATTCCTAATGCCGATAGTTTGCTCGCCGCTGCGCCTAAATTGGACTCAAAATCGGGTGTTTCTGGCTTATTATCCAAAGCGGGTGATTTAGGTTCATCACTGCAAGGCAGTGCTATGGTTTTAGACGCCTTTGAAAAATTGGGCATTTCTAAAGATCTAGCAATGCCAATGATCAACATAGCTAAGTCTTACTTAGATACCAATGGCACTGAAGGCACCTCAGACTTACTGGTGAAAGGTCTGAACTCGCTACTGTAATTCAGTCTTACCTCACCCTAAGCAATACAAGGTTTAGGGTGAACTTTCACTTCCCAATCGACTCTACTTTATATTCCCTCCAGCATGAGAACCGCCAAATATGATTGCGAAATTAAGACGATTTTTTGAAGCTCATACTCAAGCAGTCTCCCCTGAAGACAAGGCACATCAACTTAAACTGGCCGCAGCGAGTATGTTACTTGAAGTCGTATTTGCCGATGAGACCTTAACGGCAGAGGAAGAAGCCTTATTACCTAAGCTGCTAACCGATACCTTATCAATGTCAGAAGTAGACGCTAAGATACTGATTGATGAAGCTAAAAGCGTACAAGGCAGCGCGACCTCACTCTTTGAATTCACCTCAGCCATTAACGCTGAATTTAGCCTAGCGCAAAAGCAGCAATTGCTGCTCGCAATGTGGCAACTGGCCTACGCCGATGGCCAGCTATCCCAATATGAAGACCAGATCATTCGACGCACCGCCGATTTGTTGCACCTCAAACACAGCGAGTTGATCCAAATGCGTAATCTTGCCATAGCTGCAACCCAACAAACTGGCTAGCCACATCCACTATTCAATCAAAGTGCAAATCAACAAAAGCCCATAAAAAAGCGTGAATGCGAAACACCCGTTCCCCATTCACGCGATTGCTTTCTTAAGACTAAATTGATATCGCTCTTTGGCTAAAAATATTTTTACTGCCGCCCTACTCACCAAAAAACTAAGCGAAACAAAATTCTAAGCTAACGCTTTACCGATTTCATATCCCGAACCGTGTAATTCAGTCAACTTAGTCCTTAGCCCGCCCATCTCCATCTTCAATCCTTTCTTAGTCGCTAATTGAGATAACCAACTGGTTTTCTCCTCATCCTCAATCGTATCCCACTCATCTAGAACTTTGTAAGATAAGCATAATAACGCAGCAAGTTTTGAAAATGGGTTTGAATCCTTAGGGTGGTCTTGATACAAAATGCCTTGCACTAACGCTGGTGTAAACTTCCAATTTTTCGCTAGTAATGCGCCAATATCCGGGGAATCATATCCGAGTAACTCGCGCTCAAACTGATGCTTATCTTTACCCTGCGCCACAGCTTCGGCAATTTTCGCCGCATCTTCAGGCGATACTGCCGCAATCAATAAATCGCCAATACGATGTAAGATACCGCAAGTAAAAGCTTCTTCTGGGACAGCACCACAACGCTTTGCCATTTCTTGACTATAAAGCGCAATCTCAAAGGTTTGCCCCCAAAACTGGGCTAAATCTATTCCTTCACACTTAGGGACTGCACCAATCACCGCCGATGCGAGCACTAAGGTTCGTAAGGTTTGCATCCCAAGACGCACAACAGCTTCATCGATAGTACCAACCTCTCGACTACGTCCATAGTGGGCACAATTAGCAAGGCGTAACACCCTAGCGCTGATTAAGGGATCGTGTGAAACTTTAGTGGCAATGCTTTTTACTGTCGCATTGTCATCATTGACCGCATCTAACAATTCACTGATCGCCTTAGGTAACCTAGGTAACTCATCGACACGATTGAGCAACGCAGCTGAATCCATATTTATTCTCCTTCCGTATGAATGATCAAAATATAGAACACAAGTTATCGCCTCGCTCACCGAGATACATTAAATATCAGTAATGTGCAGTCCTTCGGCAACAAAGCTTGGCGGCCATCAGACTTAAGGTTTACCTCTTTGTTTCATGCAATTTAATCGCACTCAATCATATCCAGTTTCGAAATCCACTAAGCCACACAAAAAAGCCCCAAACTCTTATGACAATAAAAAGTTCGGGGCTTTCTTAATTAATCCATCATGTTGATTTAGCCCCAGAGGGTGCGAATATTACTCAGGTAACGCCAAACTTTGTTTGCGACTAATATGGGTCTTTTGCCACCACAAAAATGGCGCGACCACTAAGATCAACACAAGCACGTAGGACATACTTGCACCTAGGGCAAAACCTAATACTAAGCAAAACGCACAACCCAGCGCCACCAGCGGCCAATTGTGCCGTGGTAATAACTTAGCGGCAGCGAGCATAGCCATCAAATAGATCACCACAAATACACCGTTGCTCCATGCGATAAGGTGCTCTAGCTCTTGCCCGGTAAGGTAAGTCAGTACAATCACGCTTGCCATCACAGATAACAGCGCAGCAAGTGCTCGAATGGGCACTCCGTGGGCATTCTTAACGGCAAAGAAGCGCGGTAAAATGCCTTCACAACTAAAACTCCAGACCAGACGTGCCGCACTGGCCGCATACACGTTAACGGTTGCCAATCCACTTGCGATACCTAACACACCAATCACTTGCGCACCGTAACCACCGAGCAGTTGGTCAAACACGCCGATCATGGCGACACTTTTATCTGTCGGCACTAATAGCAGTAAAAGTGTACAAGCCACATAAATCACCCCCACCAGCACTGTGCCCATCATCATAGCGGGGATCATATCCTGCTGCGGACGACGAAAATCATCGGCAAGATGGGTCATAGCTTCTATACCCAAGAAACTCCAAAAAGCGATGCCAGCGGCAATCATCACGGTCGGCATTTCAGGCATACCATGGCTAGCAAGTGTCGTGAGATGACCTTGCTGAAAACTACTCGCACCAAACAAGACCACAACAACGGCGACGATGCAAAGTGTCAGGCCAAATTGCAGCTTAGCCGACACTTGGATGCCTCTTAAATTAATCAGAAACAAGCCAAAAATCACGAGTATTTCAACACCAACCTTGGACCAACCCGATATCGGGATTAAGGCATTCACAAACTGAAAGGTCATCAAAATCGCGGCCGGCGCCCCCATGGGCACAACCAGTAAAAAGATCAGTCCAATTGTTCGACCAGCAGTGCGACCAAAGGCTTTTTCGACAAAGTAAGCGGGGCCTGCGGCATGGGGAAATACACTCGCTAAACGACCAAAGACCAGTGCCACAGGAATAATGGCCAAGGTTAACAAGATCCATGCGACTAAGGCGCCAGAATGCGCTTTTTCAATAGTCATCTGAGGCAAAATAAATACCCCTGTACCGAGCAAAGTGGTCGCCATTAAACCCGCACCTTGCCAACGACCTATAGTTCCGCTATTTGAATTCATCTGTTAATATTCTGTGGTTTTTGAGCTGTCAGTATAATGAGATTTCGCCCTACAATCTGCCGTTAATTTCAGTGTTCTCCACGTCCAATACCGGCAAAATCGCGGCAAATAGCGTTATTTCCATCAAAATGACGGTCAGTTTAAGATTTGATGCAATTTTAAGCCAAAATACTCAGCAAATTCTGTGGTTATTCAAACCAATGGCAAAATAACACACAGATTCAATATAGCCATTTTCACTGGAGTCACCCTTGGATAAATTCGATACGGCCATCATTCATAGTTTGCGTCAGGATGCACGCCAGAGCGTGTCGAATATCGCCGAACAGGTCAATCTATCCCGTAGTGCGGTTGCCGAGCGCATAAAAAAGCTCGAACAAACAGGAGTGATCCGTGGCTATCAAGTGCTCTTGAGTGAGTCGCAAAAAGAAGGTGTATCGGCTTATTTCGAAATCCAGCATCAATGTCCACGTTGCGCCGACGTGGTACACGTATTCCAAGCGATCCCCGAAGTGATTACCTGCCGTGGTATTTCTGGTGATATGGATTTACTCGTGTACGTGCATGCGCCCTCGATGCGCCGCCTGCATGAGATCCGTGAGTATATCGACACTCACACTGACATCATCAAGATCAAAACCCATGTGGTAATGAGTGAATGGATTAATAACCTCGGCGAGTAAATCGTGCCTCCCTAAAACAAGAAACGCCACCCTTAGGAATAAGGTGGCGAGGCCCGTTTGGAGGCAGGGCAAAATATTGAAGTGTAAAATATGGCATCCTTGCCCAGCGACCTCCCTGTTACACAACCAACCGCGGCTAGACTTAACCCTTGAGAGCTCAGCCAGCGCCGCAAGGGCCTCATCTACAATGTTTTCCTTTGACATTGTTTCCGCGATCCGTCGATTCCATTGATTATTATGATTTTTTCGTCATTAATTAACGGTACGCATTAAGCGATCGTCATTTGTCCTGTATAGAGTATGAAGTTACGTAGCAGTAATACCCCGATCAAGCTCAAGCAAGCCGTCCCCGCCACATAGGCCCATTTCCGTTTAGATGTCGCCGTCATAAACAGATTCATCGCCAATGGTCCAGACAAACCGAGTCCAATAATACCAAGCCAGAAAATCCATCCCCAGAAACCATACCCTAAGGCATTAAAGGCGGCTATTTTACTCTGTCCACCTGTTAGCACTAAGCCCATAAAGAAGGTAAAAATCAGCACGATTTCAACTAAAATCAGTGGGATTTCAACCTTGTGGATAAAGTGCACCTCTTTGTCATTAGGTTTGCCATTCATCAACACGCCACCGAGTAAAGATGATGCCGCACCGGAAGACAAACCAGATGCCAAAAACAGCAGAGGTAACACAGGATTTTTAAGCATGGGATAGCCTGGCAAGGCCGAGAGCAGGAAGCCTGTATACGCGCCCAATGCCAAGGATAGAATCACGAGCAATCCTGTAATTGTCGCTTCAAATCGAGCCAATAATGCGGTCAACTTAAGCACAATAGGAAAGCGTGTTTCACACCAAGCATCAACAGGTTTACGGAAGGTTAAACCAATCCACATAAACATGAATACTTGGTAAATCAGCAGAATAAGCACGCCCATCGACATGACAGATTTAGGGTTGTAGAACACCAAAATCTTCCAAAAATCGAGAGGTTTAGTTAAGTCTGCGACCAATATCCCTAACCCGGCCATCACAGCTACAGGCGCGACAATACAAGCGGCTCGCACAAAACCAGACTGATAGGCGTTTTGCTTCAAAACAAAATGTTTCAACAGTACGGCGAAGAACATGGCTCCCGCAGATACACCCGCTAAAAACAGGTAAATTGCAATCGGCCAATGCCACACTAAGGTATCAAAATGTAGGGCACTCATAGTATCACCTCCCCTGATTTTGCAACGATACGGAACAATTTAGGTCTCGTTCCAAGATCAACCTTAGTGCGCTGGGTTGGATTAGACCGCAGAACTTGAACAACCTCAGAAGTCGGATCTTTTAAATTACCGAACACGAGTGCCTTTGTTGGGCAAGCAGCAACACAGGCAGGTTGTTTACCTTGAGCTAGGTTAGTTTCTCGGCAGAAATCACACTTATCCGCCGCATGGGTGACAGGATTAATAAAACGGACTTGATAAGGACAAGCTGCAATACAGTATTGGCAACCTACGCATTTCCATGCATCGACAGAAACGATACCCGTTTCTTTATCAATAAATGCAGCTCCAGTTGGACATACATTTACACAGGGCGCGTCTTCACAATGTTGACAAGACTTGCGACTAAAGTGATAAAACTGATTAGGGTATTCGCCAAAGGGTCCCGCTTGCTTAATTTGAAGCCTAGAAACACCTTCGGGTACATTATTCACTTCACGACAAGCCACCTCACACGCTTGGCAACCTATACACTTAGTTTCATCATGAATAAGTGCATATTTGACATCAGGTTCTGCTTTAACGCTATCCGATGCATTCACTGTAGCGAGTAATGATGCACCTGTAGCGCCGGCAAATAAGGCACAGGTGCCTTTTAGAAATCTTCTTTTTGAATTTTCCATAACCTTACTCCTGCTTGCCAGTGTGGCAACTGCTACATAGCTCACTGCGAACCTTCGGCGTCATATCCGCCATTGGATCCGTTGGGCTATGTAATTTATGGCAGGCGGCACAAGGCACTTTTTGAGCATGTACGTTATGCGTCCAATCTGCTCCACTGAGTTTTTTCTTGGTATGACACTTCTGACACACTCTCAGCTGAACCGTCAGATCCGACGATTCTTCCATACCAAAGACCACCATATCATTCGGTTTCTTAGGGTGATCGCCCTTTTCTCCATGACAGGAAGAACAGCTCATTTTCATCGCATCTTGACCATGATGCCCTAACATTTGACCATTACGCTTGTGACACTTCATACAAGCATCACTGTTAATTTGATTGGCTGGCTCAGCACTCATTGCAGAAAAGCTTAAAAGCAACGCAGCAGCACCTAAGCGTAACGACCACAGCCATTGTCTTTTGGACATAGGAAGTCCTCACATTTATCCGTAGGAAGGTAAAGAAGGGGTCGAGTTCGGATAATTCCGAACCCGACGGTCAAGATCACACAGCCAAGGCTTGCTTAAGACTCTGAGTATCCCACTGTTTATGCTGGTTCATTTCAATGAAACTGATATTGAACTTGCTAAACAGTTTTTTCAGTGGTGAGTTAGTTTCTTTGCCAAAATCACTGATAACCATTTTCACTTCAGATGAATCATGGTCGATCAATACATAATCGAGTCGGCATTCATGATTTAATTCCGTATCATGTTTGTCCATCTCAAATACAGTGTCTAATGGCACGTTACAACAAACATCGTATTTACCTTCAACAACTGTTTTTAATGATTTAAAAAAATTGAAGCTTTGTTTATCAAACAATACTGGTTTAAGTTTCATCTCATGATGTGCGGCTTCATCAGGACCTGCTTTAAAAAACTTAATGCAAGTCATGACAAACATCACAAACACGAATGGTACTGCTACGAATAGTACGAAGTACATAAACGCATAGCTGAGAATGACTGAAGTATTCATACACGCCTCCAAAAACTAATTTATTTTTTGTTATCTCCTTTAAAGCAACTTTAGTATTATTTGAAAACACTTATCTTTTCTTGACACATGTCACACTTGCAAATAACAACTTAAATATAAACAATGATTTACACGGCACATCACATTGCAAAATTATGTAAATCTTAAATGCAAATATTGATAATTGATAATTCAGCATTTGCATTTTAAATATGTAAATATCAGTTTTTGAAATTTTAAATTTTATGAAAAACCATTTTAAATATTAAAAATAAAACAAAAAAACCTTTGATACACATAGATAAAATCTAGATCCAAAACTTGGGATTAGTTTCACATTAAAATTATTAATTAGCACCATAATTAGGCGTTGATTTAAGTATTTGCTCAATATTAAGGAATATAAAAAATGCATATTAGTAACATGGATGGCCTCGATATTCTGAGTTTAAAAATACTTGTTTCATTATATGAGAACAAGTCAGCAACCTATGTATCGAAAGCGCTAGACATTCCAGCTCCTAAAATCAGCCGTAGCCTTAAAAATCTACGGGAAATTTTTGGTGATGAGTTATTTATTCGTCGTAAATATGGCTTATTCCCAAATGAGTTTGCTACTCATTTATATCCAATTGCAAAAGAAGCAATTGAGTGTACTGATAAGTTTCAAAAAGCCAGAATAGCAAACACTCGCCAAGTTAAAACACATGTCGAAATTGCAGCACCAGGATTAATTGCCTACACCTTCCCTAAAGCCTTGATGCAGGCTATTAAAGAAGAGCAAAAACCCATGCACATTAATATAAACCCTTGGTCTATGCATACGACTCAAGACATTATTAATGGTGATACAACCCTAGGTATTTGTTGCAATAAAAGTGCTGCCGATGTTGCCGCCTTCGGCGATAAACTGCTAACGACTGAATTGCAACGTATGGACAAACTCTACCTGATTGCTAGCAGGCATCATCCTATTTTTAAACGGGAAATCACCCTAGAAACGATTGCGGAATACCCCTATGTCAATACGGATCTTGGTAATCCCAGCACCAAATTGAGTCCATACCAAGAGTTTTGCATAACGAATGGCATTAAACTCAATACTGAAATTACCATTACCAGTATTTCAAGTTTGTTTGAATATCTAGGCGAAAGTAATGCAGTCTCCCTATTGCCTTATCGGATAGTTTACGAAATGGTGAGCGATATTCCTGAACTGCATACGTGTCAACTATCCCAGTATGAAGCAGAACGTTTATATGCAGATACAGAAACCCCAACGATTTTCTTAGTGCAAAAAAATCAGCCTAATGCAATCAATGAGGACTTGAAATGGTTAAGCGGAGAGATTAAAAAAATCGTCGATCGTATTATCTAGCCAAGCAATAGCTCAACATATCCAAACAACAAACCACCGATACACGAGGTGACAGGCATCCTCTGCCTTAGCTTAGGCTCCACCTCAGCCCCCATGCGATCCACTCGAGAATTGTTAAACCAAGCATACATCTTGGAGCATAAACACGTTACACTAAGCCCATCTTTATCCTAATAGATTCAGCTATGCGGACCGAAAATACAGCCACTCTTAATCTTATTTGGGGCGCCCTTATTCTTGAGGAGTTAGCACGTCTTGGCGTGCAACATGTGTGTATGGCACCGGGCTCGCGCTCAACACCGTTAACCCTCGCCGCCGCCCAGCAAACTAAACTCCAGCGTCACTTACATTTCGACGAGCGTGGGCTTGGCTTTATGGCCTTAGGTCTAGCAAAAGCTAGCCGCGCACCGGTCGCCATCATTACGACCTCAGGCACAGCAGTCGCCAACTTGTACCCTGCCATTGTGGAGGCGTGGCTGACCCATGTACCTTTAATCGTCTTAAGTGGCGATCGTCCGCCAGAATTACTCGGCTGCGGTGCCAATCAAGCCATAGTCCAACCGGGAATTTTTGCGAATTACGCCACTCAAGTGAATTTGCCAACACCGGATATACATATCGCACCGCAAGCGTTGCTTACCACAGTGGATGAAGCGGTGGCGAATCAAACTCGCCCAGTGCATATCAACTGCATGTACCGTGAGCCCTTGTATCCGAGTGAACTCGGTGGCGCGATTCTCGATGCCGAATCACCTTACCTCAAACCATTGCAAACTTGGCTGCAGCTCGCACGCCCGTATACCCAATACGGTAAGAGCAAACAGGTGAGCAGCCCAAGTGACGATGCCATTATGCGGTTCGTCCACGGTAAAGGGGTGATCGTTGTCGGTACTCTCACGCCTGAACAAGATCCACAGCAACTAATTGCCCTATCGCAAAAAATCGGCTGGCCATTACTTACCGATGCCCAGTCGCAACTGCGTCAGCATCCCGCAGCGATAGGTAATATTGATCAACTGTTGCAACATCCAAGGGCGCGCAATCTATTGCAGGAAGCGGATCGTGTACTCGTATTCGGCGGCCGTTTATTATCAAAACGCTTGATAGGCTATCTCGCCGAGCAAAATTGGCACAGCTATTGGCAGGTTTTACCAGGACAAGACAGGCTTGACCCTAGCCACAATGCTAAACACATTTGGCACGCGAATGCACAGCAGTTTGCGGCCTTAAATTGGTATCGCTCATCCTCAGCAAACTGGGCGAATACCCTAATCACCTATAACGATGAATTACATAACTTATTTGTGCGCAATATCGACCAAGGGGAATTTGGTGAAGCACAAGTTGTGCGGGCCATCGCCAATACTCGTCCGCTAGAACAACAGCTTTTTATCGGTAATAGCCTGCCTGTACGCTTGTACGACATGTATGCCCCTGTCAGTTGTTGTACGGCAACCACTTATACTAATCGTGGCGCATCAGGTATTGACGGATTACTCGCCACCGCCTGCGGTATTGCGGCCCATGAAGGCAAACCCACGAGTTTAATCATCGGTGATTTATCACAACTGCACGATCTTAACTCGCTGGCCATCGCTAAAGGCTTAACCAGCCCGCTGGTGATCGTGATCCTCAATAACGATGGCGGTAACATCTTCAACTTATTGCCCGTTCCCAATGAACAAGTCCGTAGCGATTATTATCGACTCAGCCACGGTTTAGAATTTGGCTACGCCGCAGCTATGTTTAATTTGCCCTATAATCAAGTGGATAATTTAGCCGATTTTCAAGATAGCTATAATGAAGCGCTGGATTTTCAGGGGGCTTCGATCATTGAAGTCAATGTAAGTCAAACACAAGCCAGCGACCAAATCGCCGAGCTCAACTTGTGGGTGAAACAAAGCTAATGCCAACCATGGCCCGTTACGGCAATTCTTCACTACCGACCTTAGTGTTACTGCATGGCTTTTTAGGCACTAAGACAGACTGGTTGCCGTTAATGCCTGTGCTAAGCCAGCACTTTCATTGTATTTGTTTTGATCTGCCGGGCCACGGGGATAACCAAAGGGAGTTGAAGCCAACCGAATTAGATGGATTTAACCAATGTGTTGAAGATGTGTTGGCACACCTGAATGGCCTTCATATTGGTCAATTCCATCTCTACGGTTATTCTCTCGGTGGCCGTATTGCTCTGCACCTTGCCAAAGCCTATCCAGAAAGACTACTGAGCCTAAACCTCGAATCCTGCCATCCTGGACTTACAGACCCGCAAGAAAAACTTGCCAGAACCAAAAATGATACCCAGTGGGCCGAGCGTTTACAGCATCTGAATAGCAAAGACTTTTTAAGCTTGTGGTATCAGCAGCCCGTATTTACCGATATGACGGCTACCAAACGAAAAACCTTAATCGAGCATCGTTCTGCAGCATTAGATCTGCATCCGAAACAGCGGCTGAAAGAGGTATTCATAGCCACCTCACTCGCACACCAAGCATCGATGTGGGATGTACCTTTGCAGCTTACCTGTGAGTGCCATTTCTTTGCGGGCAACCAAGATGCTAAGTTCCACGCCCTCGCCCAAGAGTGGCAATTACACACGCCCATCCTCGTCCATAGTATTCACGGCGCCGGCCACAACATACACCAAGCTGCTCCCGAGGCATTAACCTCAAAAATAGTGAAGTTGCTAGGGTAATGACAGAATTAAAATGTAGGAAATATATGATATTAACTTCGCTTAACCTGTATCAATATCGACTACCGCTCGACGTATTATTGCCCGTCGGCAAGCAACGTATCGATCACAGAGCGGGATTAGTACTACAAGCCAGTGCTAATGTTGGTGGCGAGCATAGACAAGTCGAAGTTGAAATTGCCCCACTCTCTGGCATAGATGTCGATGAACAAGCCTTGATGGGGTTCAGCCGTGAAACACTCACTCAAGTGCAAACGGCTTTGACTGGATTATTACCCCAACTCTACGGTCAGCATATTGATACATTGCTGGAATGCGCCGAGCAAAGTCCTTACCCTTCTTTGGCCTTTGGTTTAAGTCTGTTACATGCCAAGTTAATGGGCAAACTCGATGCCATCCGTCCACAAACGGCCACAGTCCCTTTGATTTATCATCCAACGGATGCCAGCAAAGACTTGCTCGATAGCAAAATTGCCGCCCTTGGCTGGAATGTTCGCTCGGTTAAAGTCAAAGTCGCGCAAACTTCAATCGAAGATGAACTAAGCCTGATTTATGGCATTTTGCGTACCCGCCCCGATCTCAAATTGCGTTTGGACGCGAACCGAGGGTTTACACTTGAGCAAGCAATCGAATTTGCCGCTTGCTTGCCCCTAGAGACCATAGAGTACATTGAAGAACCTTGCCTGAATCATCATGATAATCATGAATTTTATCAAGCAATTGGTATACCCTACGCCCTCGATGAATCGCTCAACGATCCAGAATACCAGTTTGTAATGCAAAATGGCCTGACTGCGCTTGTCATCAAACCTATGCTGCTCGGCAGTATCGAAAAACTAGCTAATTTAATCGATACGGCGCAAAGCTATGGCGTACGTTGCATTATCAGTTCGAGTCTAGAGAGCAGTTTAGGCATTAATGATCTGGCTCATTTAGCCGCGATTCTCACTCCGGATGAAATCCCTGGGCTCGATACCCTCAGCGCCTTTAGCCAAGATTTAGTCGTGTCATCGGGCAAAAAATACTGCCTCACACTCGCGCAACTTGAGCCAATTGCACTGCCCGCCATTGATTCAATGCAACAAAATAATGATACAGCTACAAGTGAGGGAAACGAGTTTGTCTAATGCCAGCCTATCAAAACCGCTTGCACTGTCACCCGTGCACCAAGCTGCGCTTGCGTTTCCACAGCAGACAGCCATCAAGTTGGCGGGGCAAGACATTAGCTACTCAGAGCTTAGCCAGCGCGTTATCGCACTGGCTAAGCAGCTAAGCGCTGCGGGGATCTCAAAGGGTGAACCGCTCGCCTGTATTGCTAGCAATAATCTCGAGATCATTTGTCTCTATTGGGCCTGCATCGATATAGGAGTAATCTTTTTTCCTATCTCGCCACGTTTTCCCCTCGCGCAGATCCAAGGCTTAGTTGATCAACATCAGATCCGCTATATTTGGAGTGCTGAGGTTTGTGAACTACAGAATTGCCATCACTTGCGCTTAAATTTCAATTGCATTAGCAGTGACTTGGTCCAGCCTGTCGACTTTACTCGGCCAGCTAATGTGATTTTAACTTCAGGCTCTAGTGGCTTTCCCAAAGCGGCGGTGCATTGCTTAGCGAATCATATTGCCAATGCCGAAGGTGCCCGCAGCTTAATCCCACTTAAACAAGGTGATGCCTGGCTACTCTCCTTGCCCTTATTCCATATTGGCGGTCTTGCGATATTAAACCGCTGTGCCTTAGTCGGTGCCAGTGTTGTCATACCAGATCAAGCGCTTAGCCTTGGTCAGCAGATTGACCAAGATCAGTTGACTCACATATCTCTCGTTCCCACACAACTGAGCAAGTTACTCGCCGATACGAGCAGCAAGCTTAAAAGTATCAAAGCCTTATTACTTGGTGGCGGCGCAGTCTCAATCGACTTACTCGAACAACTTAAGCAACGCAATATCGCCAGTTACACCAGTTACGGCATGACGGAAATGAGCTCGCAGATCACCACAGGTCACGCTTTAAGCGACGGCAGCAGTGGCAAATTACTCCCCAAGCGTGAGCTTAAAATCGAAGACGGTGTAATTTTGGTGCGCGGCGCATGCCTGTTTATGGGCTACCTCACCGCGGATGGAATACAAAAGTGCGTTGAACAAGACGGCTGGTTTTACACCAAAGACAAGGGCGAATGGGACGAAAATGGTAATCTGCACATTCTTGGCCGCGTCGATAATATGTTTATCTGCGGCGGCGAAAACATCCAGCCAGAAGAAATCGAAGCCGCACTTAAACAGCACCCACAAATAGACGATGCAATCGTTTTCGCCATACCAGATGTACAATTTGGCAATCTCCCTGCCGCCATCATTCGCGGCAGTTTAACCCACCACCCAGAGTCGATTGCAAATACGCTCGAACTGTTCCTTGCCAACAAAATCGCCCGCTTCAAACGTCCAAGACAATATTATTCATGGCCAGAAAATAATGAACAAATAGGACTGAAGGTGAACCGAAAATCCTTGATCCGTGAGCTAACAAAAACAAGTTAGTCCACTAAAAATCAAGGCTAAGCTCCTGTAATTCTTTAAGCTGTAAACTCGCAGGGAAAAAACGTTGGATAAATGTTTGCTCATCAATAGGACGAGAAAAACAAAAGCCCTGTCCAATTGTACAGCCAAGCTGTTGCAACAATACTAATTGGGAATTTGTTTCAATACCTTCTATCACTAACTCCATATTAAGTGCTTGTGATAACGCTATCACGCTGGATATTGCGGCTTGGCACCTAGGCTCAACACTAAGTTCACGCACAAAACAACCATCTAATTTAATTTGTGAGAAAGGCAATTCGCATAAACGTGCCAATGAAGAATGTGCAGCACCAAAATCATCAATCGCCAATTCAAATCCTAGCATTCGCAAACGGATTAAATTCTCCATATTTACTGCTGGCGCAGCCAACAGGCCTCAGGGCAAGATCACGAACATTTAACGCGCACTTTAACATAACTGATTGACCGCGATCTTCCGTTGTGATCAGATACTGGCTTTTACGCGGAGCCAGTTTATGAACATCGATATTTTTGCAGAGCACTTTTCAGAATTAGAAGACCCAAGGCAAGCATCTAAGGTCGTTTATCCCTTGTTTGACGTGGTGTTTTTAACGCTGTGTGCAGTTATCGCAGGCTGTGAGGGCTGGGAAGATATTGAAGATTT
>NZ_JAKKSJ010000047.1:0-32997 GCF_025653365.1 Shewanella sp. SW32
TGAAAGAGATTGCACGATAGATTGTCCTGTATGAGCTGCAAGTTGAGCCGCCAACTGTACAAGCCGTTTGGTCCTTCGTACATCCCCTAATTTTGCGCGCTGAAAAATGCTCTGTGCCCAGAGTGATGGTTCACTTAAAAACATGGCATGTGGTATCTGAAACAAAAGGTCAGGATCAGATCAGGTTAATTAAAAATGGTTCAAAAAAATCCCTCGGGGCAAACCGAGGGATTTGTGTAGAAGAGACAGCCATCGTGAGGGCTTTATGTTTTTTACAACGGATAAATAGATAAAACCGTTTAAACTAATCTGAAAACACGGCTTTTAATTTTAATGAGAATTGTTATCATCTAAACATTCCCGCTGGGAGCCTATTTAGAGGACAAGATCATGACTAAGACACTCACTTTTGCTGTACTACATTTTAGCGTCGCTTTTACCGTAACCTATTTATTAACTGGCAGCGTAGTCGTCGGTGGCGCAGTAGCCTTAGTAGAACCCGCGATTAACACTGTAGTGTTTTACTTCCATGACAAAGTGTGGAAACGCATTGAGGCAAAAAAGCAGCACGAGCTAGATGCCATTCCAGCATAGAAAGTTAAACCACCAGCATTTGCTATTACTGTAAGTTAATCGTCATTTTGTCGTGAATCTAAATGAAAAAACCGCCAATAAAGGCGGTTTTCATTTAAATATCTCTATTTATTCTACTGTTACAGACTTTGCCAAGTTACGTGGTTGATCCACGTCGGTACCTTTGATTAATGCAACATGGTACGACAATAGCTGTAAAGGAATAGTGTAGATCAGTGGCGCCATAAAGATGTCACAGTGTGGCACTGGGATCACTTTCATCGTGTCATCCGACTCAAACTCAGCATCCACATCGGCAAACACATACATTAAGCCACCACGGGCACGCACTTCTTCAACATTCGATTTCAGTTTTTCGAGCAATTCATTGTTTGGCGCAACGACAATCACTGGCATATCGGCATCGATAAGCGCTAGTGGGCCGTGTTTTAATTCGCCAGAGGCATAAGCTTCAGCATGAATATAAGAAATCTCTTTCAGCTTTAACGCGCCTTCCATCGCAATCGGATATTGATCGCCACGGCCAAGGAATAACGCATGGTGTTTATCGGCAAAATCTTCAGCCAGTTCAGCAATCGCAGCATCTAAACCTAAAGCTTGTTCCACTTTTGCTGGCATAGATTGTAGGCTTTGAGTGATTTGAGCCTGCATTTGATCAGACATACCATTGTGGCGACCGATCACCGCAGTCAACATTAATAATCCAGCAAGTTGTACTGTGAAAGCTTTAGTCGATGCCACGCCAATCTCGGCGCCCGCTTTCATCATGTAAGCCATGTCAGATTCGCGAACCAATGATGAACCTGGCGCATTACAAATGGTCAATGTGGCTTTATAACCCATTTCTTTCGCTAAGCGCATGGCCGCTAAGGTATCGGCAGTTTCACCCGATTGTGAAATCGTCACCAACAGGCTATTTGGGAATAAGTGCGACTTGCGATAACGGAATTCAGAGGCAATTTCGACGTTACAAGACACGCCAGCCCAATCTTCTAACCAGTAACGTGCCGCCATGCCCGCATGGTAACTAGTACCACAGGCGATGATTTGCACATGTTTGATATCTTTTAAAAACTCAGCAGCGTTGTCACCAAAAGCCGTGTCTAGCACTTGCTTATTAGCAATACGACCTTCAATTGTGCGCGTCAGTGCCAATGGCTGCTCGTAAATTTCTTTAAGCATATAGTGGCGATATTCGCCTTTGTCACCGGCATCGTGGGTAATTTCAGATTCTTTTACTTCACGCTCAACGGCATTACCGTTTAAGTCGAAAATACTCACGCTGCGACGGGTCACTTCGGCCACATCACCTTCTTCTAGGAAAGCAAATGAGCGAGTCACGGGTAATAAGGCGAGTTGATCCGAAGCGACAAAGTTTTCACCTAGACCAAAACCAATCACCAATGGACTACCAGAGCGAGCAACAACCATACGTTCACTATCACGACGGTCAATAACGACTGTGCCATAGGCGCCTTCGAGTTGTTTAACTGTGGCTTGTACAGCACCAAGTAGAGTGTTATGGGTTTTCAGCTCATGGTGCACTAAGTGACAAATCACTTCGGTATCGGTATCTGAACTAAAGCTGTAACCTAAACCTTTAAGCATTTCGCGCAGTTTATTGTGGTTTTCGATAATACCGTTGTGCACCACGGCAATATCACCTTCCGATAAATGCGGATGAGCATTACGCTCACTCGGCTCACCGTGGGTCGCCCAACGAGTGTGCGCGATACCGGTTCCGCCTGCTAATGGGTCAGTTTCAAGCGCAGCCGACAACTCTTGTACTTTGCCAACGCGGCGCGTACGGTTGAGTTCACCATTGTGAATAACGGCAACGCCTGCAGAGTCATATCCGCGATATTCTAAACGGCGTAAGCCTTCTACCAGAATTTCAGCCACATCCCTTTGCGCCACGGCGCCTACGATTCCACACATAGTCTTTACCTATAAATTAAAATGAAGTTGTTAAGCTATTTTGTCTATTGAGCGTAGGGCGCTAACATAACTCGCACGCCCTGATCTGAAATTTGTTTGAGCGCACTCTCGTCGATACGTGAGTCGGTGACCAACACACTGACCTTGGCCCACGGTAACTCTAAGTTAGGGATCCGCTTGCCGATTTTGTCTGAATCAACCATAACGATCACTTCGCGGGAAACTTCGGCCATCACTTTGCTTAGACCTGTTAACTCGTTAAAGGTGGTGGTCCCGCGTTCAAGATCGATACCATCAGCACCGATAAACAGTTGGTCGAAATTATATGAACGCAACACTTGCTCGGCGACTTGACCTTGAAAGGATTCAGAATGCGGGTCCCAAGTGCCACCAGTCATCAATAAGGTGGGCTCGTTTTCGAGTTCATGGATGGCATTTGCAAGGTGTAGCGCATTAGTCATGACCACCAGCCCACGCTTATCGTTCAGCTGTTCAATCAAGCCTGACGTCGTAGTGCCACTATCGATAATGATGCGATTGTGATCTTTAATCAGCTGCGCGGCGGTTTTCGCAATAGAAAGTTTATTAGGCGCTATCTTGGCAGAGAACTGTTGAGTGACTTCGTCTGGAATCGCCACGGCGCCACCGTAACGGCGCAATAATAAACCCGTTTTCTCAAGCGCGGCGAGATCCTTACGAATCGTCACTTCTGAGGTTTCAAAACGTAACGACAGTTCATCAACGCTCACTTCACCCTGTTCGTTCAATATGGTGATTATGCTGTGGCGACGCTGCTGTGTGTTTCGTTTATTCATAAAACCTTTCAGTTAAGTTTCGATTCGAAAGGTGCATTATAGTGAAACGAAACTTTTTTGCTAGTCATACGAAACACACTTTTGCATGATCGCGAGTCATTTTAATTAATTTAAAATTGTGAACTTAAAAACCAACCAATAAAAAAGCAGTTTATCCTTTAGGGATGAACTGCTTTTAATGGATTTAAAACGTTATGAATTTTAGAACTTAGCTTCAACTGCAACACTGAAGTTACGGTCTTGGCCAATAGTGACCATATTGTACTGACCACCATCGATATAATCGGTATCGAAGAGGTTTCTCACGTTGGCGCGAAGGCTCACATCTTTGCCCATGATATCCATAGTGTAGGCTGCACCTATATCGAAACGCACATAACCATCTTTAGTAATAGTGTTATCGAGATCGGCAAAACGCTCACCCACATAGATAGCACCGAAGTTCATCGCAAAATTGTCAGTCACTTCGTAACGGGTCCAGATATTGGCCGACCACTCAGGGGCATCAATCGGAGTTTTACCTTCACGGGCATCTCCCGTTTGATACTCTGCATCTAAATACATCATGGAAGAAGTCACAAACCAGCTATCACCGATTTGACCCTGTGCTCCCATTTCAAAGCCACGATGTTTCTGTTCACCACCCTGAGTAGTGATATCGGTATAATCACCAATTGGTGCTGATAATTTCTCTGAAATTGTGATGTTTTCGAGCGTAATATCGAATACCGCTGCGGTTAATAACAGGCTATCGTCAAACAATTCCCACTTAGTACCCAGTTCATATTGAATACCGTATTCTGGCTTTAAATTCAGTCCATCGTTGACATCGAATTCGTTATTTACCGCGCCTTGTGGTGTAAAGCTTTTTGAATAGTTAACGTAAATATTGCCATTACTCATTGGCGAGTAGATCACACCAAACTTAGGCGATACGGCATAGCTATTTTCGCCATAACCATCTTTTTTCTGTTCGTCGTAACGCACGCCAGCAAGCAATTTCCATTGCTCATTAAGCGTCATTAAGTCCTGTAAATAAAAACCGTAATACTTGTATTCGCTTGGGGTACCTTTTTTGCCATTGTGGTAATCAAGATCTGGCTCAATTACCGTTTGCCCAGGAATAACGGTTTGAGTTGCCCCACGCTGAATTTGCTGCTGGTAGAAATAGTCTAAGTAGTTAGCACCAATAAGGAATTGGTGCTCCATGCCCGCTAAGGTAAATTCACCCGTAAAGTCCACGAAAGCGGTTTTATGCTGCCAATCGTCGTAACGATCGAATGGTTTGATGCTATACCCCTTAGTGAATGGGTCTTCCGTATATTGGGGAGCAGAATCAAAACGTTGACGATTAAATTGTTGATCGTTATAGCCGACTTTAACTTTCCAATCATCACTCATCTGCCAAGTTAGATCGGCACCTAAGTTAGAGACTGTGTTATCGGTAAAGGCCCAAGGTGCATCCCATACTGTTTTACGTTCACCGATAACATTACCTTGTTTATCTAACCACCCACCCGCATCAATGCCTGCTTTATCTTGGGTATGATCGTACTTAACCGATAACAGAACATCATCACTGACATCAAATTCTAAGTTTAAGTAGCCCAACCAACGGTCACGCTCTTGGTTCTCATCGTTAGCGGAATACTCACGCCAGTATTTTGTGTCTTGCTTCACTAACACGCCGCGGTAACGAAGACTCTGAGCATCATTTAAGCTGCCGCCAGCATCTAGCTGAGCACGGGTCGAACCAAAACCATCAGTATCAAAACCTAAATCGAGCATTGAATCATAGGTCGGTTTCTTAGTGACCATATTCACTAAACCACCAGGGCCAGATTGGCCGTACAACATGCTCGAAGGACCTTTCAATACTTCGACTTGCTGTAAAGTTTCAATTGGTTGTACGTAGTGAGACCATTGTTGATGGCCATTGATAAGATAACCATTACCCGAATCGAGCTCGAAGCCGCGGATACTGAAGACTTGACGGTTCCAGCGCGTGGTTCCCGCTGTCACACTCGAATCATTAACTAATACTTCCGCTAGATTGGTTGCCAACTGTTCATCAGTCACAAAATCAGGGATAACATTAACTGACTGTGGAGTATCCATTAAGTCGATATCGCCACGCATGGCACCCGATGCACTACCGACTTTATAGTCGTTAAAAGTACGGCCAGTCACATTGATGCGCTCAATATTTTTATCGCTCGCCACTTCTGCAATAACCGGCATAGCCATTAATGCCGAGCCTACAGCTAAACCTATAACTGAATATTTAAATACCATTGCCAACACCTCAAATAGACCTTTCGTCTTAGAATTGCAGGCAATATAAATGAGAAGTGTTTTTATTTTCTCTTCTTTACGAAAATTTACAATTGCGTGTGATAGTGATCAAATTAACTTAAAAACCAACAATTTGCCCATACCACAAAAACATGAAGAAAATCTTAATTATTAAGCATTACTTAATAAAAAGGCTTTTTAGTGCAACACATTGAACACAATAAAGATAAAAGCGGCACATGGCCGCTTTTTTGACATTAAGTTGAGTTTTAAAACTTACTTTTTAATTTTCACTGGACGTTGCCAACCAGTGAGGTGTTTTTGTTTAACACGAGTGATCACTAACTCATTCTCACCTACATCGCGGGTAATCGTTGAACCGGCCCCTAAAGTTGCCCCTTTACCTATGGTCACTGGAGCCACCAACTGAGTGTCAGAACCGACAAAGACGTTATCTTCGATAACAGTAAGATGCTTATTCGCGCCATCATAGTTGCAGGTAATAGTGCCAGCACCAATGTTGACGCCATCACCAATGATGGCATCGCCTAAATAAGCTAAGTGTCCAGCTTTGGATCCAACGCCAATCACCGCTTTTTTCACTTCAACAAAGTTGCCTATATGTGCATCTTGCTTAAGTTCTGCTCCCGGACGTAAACGTGCAAATGGGCCAGCACTGGCAGCAACGCCAAGCGTAGCACCTTCGATAATAGAGTAAGGCTTGATCTCAGCATCATCGGCAATCTCGCAATCAATTAAAATCGCGCCTGCGCCAATAGTGACATTATTACCCAAGGTCACTTTGCCTTCGAATATCACATTAATATCGATCATCACATCCATACCAACAGTGACTTCACCACGGATATCGATACGGCTTGGGTCGCGAAGGTTCGCCCCCGCCAACATGAGCTTTTCGGCTTCACGAGCTTGGTAAGCACGTTCAAGTTGCGCTAATTGCACGCGATTATTGGCGCCTTCGACTTCAATGGCCGATTGTGGCTGAGCAGTATCAATAGCAACGCCATCAGCGTGCGCCATAGCAATAATATCCGTTAGATAATATTCGCCTTGGGCATTATTGTTCGATAAACGGCTCAACCAAGTTTTAAGTTGTTTACCCGGAACCGCCATGATGCCGGTGTTAATTTCGTTGATCAGCAACTGTTCTGCAGTCGCATCTTTTTGCTCAATAATTCCAATGACTTTTCCTTGCTCACGGACAATACGGCCATAACCCATAGGATTCGCTAAATTCACTGTTAAAATAGCAACGCCATTTTCAGGACGGGCGGCGAGTAATGCTTCGAGAGTCGATGTTTGGATCAACGGCACATCGCCATAAAGAATAAGTACTGTATCGCTGTCGGCGATATGTGGGCTAGCCTGTGCAACCGCATGACCTGTGCCTAATTGATCGGCTTGCAATACCCAGTTAAGTTGTTGCTCACCCAAACAGGCTTGTAGCTTGTCGGCACCATAACCATAGACTAACTGAATAGAGTCACTGCCAACTTTATTAGCGGTATCGATGACATGTTGCACCATGCTCTTATGGGCGATGGGATGTAATACCTTAGGAAGATCAGAGCGCATCCGTGTTCCCTTGCCAGCCGCTAAGATCACTACATTTAATGCCATTACCAGATCCTTGAACAAATACCCAAGAGGGTGAAAAAATTACGGTCGTATACCAATCACATTAAATATCTAATCAGTTCAGAGCCTCACAGGCATCTCAATCCAAGGCGCATTGACGCAGAAATGGTTATTCCCTTTTAAATCAATGCAACACGGGAGTGGGATGCCTGTGAGGCTCCCAAAGGGCGGGTTTCAACGCGCTTCATACTGCGTTCAAGGCTTTCGACAGAGCACCACTATGCCTTCAAGCCTTCGCCTTGTCTAAAGCGCGTTGAACTCCCGCTGAATGAACAGATATTTAATACGATTGGTATTAGTGGCGCAATTTTAACGGAAAGCACATCGAAAAGCGAAGTAGATAGCGATGCTAATCAATCAAAGACATACAAGAATGCCAATCTATCCCATTTTTAGACACAAAAAAGGCGACCCTATGGTCGCCTTTTTTCACAAACAATAACCTTATCTGGCAATGTTTTTCTTGATGGTTTCAACAACACGTAATTGAGCCATAGCCTTAGCTAACTCAACCATAGCCGCGTCATAATTGAAGTCAGCGCCAGCAGTTGCCATATGGGCTTCTGCACGACGCTTAGCTTCTAATGCCGCTTGCTCATCAATATCTTTGGCACGCATAACCACATCAGCCAATACGGAGACAGAAGAAGGCTGCACTTCCAGAATACCACCTGAAAGGTAAAACACTTCTTCACTGCCGTCTTGCTTGACGATGCGCGCCATGCCAGGTTTGATATAACTAAGCAAAGGAGCGTGGCCATGCATTATGCCCAACTCACCTTCAGAACCAGTCACTTGCAGCGAAGCTACACGACCAGAGAAGATTTTGCTCTCTGCGCTTACAATATCAAGATGTACTGTCATGGCTGCCATCCCGTTCTCCTTAAAAAACTAAGTATGAATACTTAGTTATTTCTTTTTGTTCGCTTTCTCGATGACTTCATCGATTGAGCCAACCATGTAGAACGCTTGTTCTGGCAGGTGATCAAACTCACCGTTCAAAATACCCTTAAAGCCACGGATAGTGTCTTTCAGAGAAACGTACTTACCAGGAGATCCAGTAAAGACTTCTGCTACGAAGAAAGGCTGAGATAAGAAACGCTCAATCTTACGAGCACGGAATACGACAGTCTTGTCTTCATCAGACAATTCATCCATACCCAGAATCGCAATAATGTCTTTCAGCTCTTTGTAACGTTGCAGTACAGTTTGCACGCCGTTAGCAACGTCATAATGCTCTTGGCCAACAACCAATGGATCTAATTGACGTGAAGTCGAATCCAATGGGTCAACCGCAGGGTAAATACCCAGAGAAGCAATTTGACGTGACAGTACAACAGTCGCATCTAAGTGAGCGAAGGTTGTTGCTGGTGACGGATCGGTCAAGTCATCCGCAGGTACGTATACCGCTTGTACAGAAGTAATAGAACCCGTCTTAGTTGAAGTGATACGCTCTTGCAGAACGCCCATCTCTTCAGCCAATGTTGGTTGATAACCTACCGCAGAAGGCATACGACCTAACAGTGCAGATACTTCAGTACCGGCTAAGGTATAACGGTAGATGTTGTCAACGAACAACAGTACGTCACGACCTTCGTCACGGAACTTCTCTGCCATAGTCAGACCAGACAGTGCAACGCGCAAACGGTTACCTGGAGGCTCGTTCATCTGACCATAAACCATGGCCACTTTGTCGAGAACGCCAGAATCTTTCATCTCGTAGTAGAAGTCGTTACCTTCACGAGTACGTTCACCTACACCGGCGAATACAGAAAGACCCGAGTGGGCTTTAGCGATGTTGTTAATCAGTTCCATCATGTTAACTGTTTTACCAACACCCGCACCACCGAACAAACCGACTTTACCGCCCTTAGCGAATGGACAAACAAGGTCGATAACCTTGATGCCAGTCTCTAACAGTTCAGTAGAGCTTGATTGATCTTCGTATGAAGGAGCTGTACGGTGAATGACATAACGCTCTTCTTCACCGATTGGACCCGCTTCATCAATAGGCTCGCCTAATACGTTCATGATACGGCCAAGAGTGGCGGTACCAACTGGAACAGTAATAGGTGAACCTGAGTTTACTACTTCAAGACCACGACGCAGACCGTCAGAAGAACCCATAGCGATGGTACGAACTACACCACCACCTAGCTGTTGCTGAACTTCCAGCACCAAACCATTACACGGGCCTTCACCTACGATTTTCAGAGCGTCATATACTTGAGGTACGGCATCTTGTGGGAACTCTACGTCCACAACCGCGCCAATCACTTGGACAACAGTACCTGTGCTCATGATTAATCCTCTAAAACTTGTATTCGTTACCTAACCTAAACCGCAGAGGCACCAGAAACAATTTCCGACAGTTCCTGCGTAATCGCAGCCTGACGGGCCTTGTTATAGACCAGTTGCAAGTCGTTGATAAGCTCACCCGCGTTGTCTGTTGCCGACTTCATTGCCACCATACGGGCAGCTTGTTCAGAGGCAATGTTTTCAACAACACCTTGGTAAACCTGAGATTCTACATAACGGACCAATAAAGTATCCAAAAGTGCTTTTGGATCTGGCTCGTAGATATAATCCCAACGATGAGCAGTTTCATCATCTTCTGATTTAGGCAAAGGTAGCAGCTGCTCGATCACAGGAGTCTGCGTCATAGTATTCACAAATTTGTTAAATACCACGTACAGACGATCCAGCTTGCCTTCGTTGTAAGCTTCTAGCATGACACCGACTGTCCCGATCAAGTCAGCGAGCTTTGGAGCATCGCCTAAACCTGAAGCGTGAGCAGACACTTGTCCACCGAAGTTTTTGAAAAACTGCACACTACGTGCACCGATAGGGCAAAATTCAAATTCTGCACCTTGGGCTTTCCAGCTTTTCACGTCTGCAATAACCTTTTTGAAAAGGTTAACGTTCAGACCACCACAAAGGCCACGGTCGGTTGCTACAACAATGTAACCAACCCGCTTAGCCTCTCTCACCTCCAAATAGGGGTGTTTATACTCGAGAGAACCTTGCGCGACGTGACCGATCACCTTACGCATGCTTTCCGCATATGGACGGCTCGCAGCCATGCGTTCCTGCGCTCTGCGCATTTTGCTGGCTGCCACCATTTCCATGGCGGACGTGATCTTCTGAGTGTTTTTCACACTCGCGATCTTGGTTTTAATCTCTTTAGCGCCGGCCATCTCTACTCTCCAATCTGGACCTGAGGTGTCTTAAGACACCTCTATCATTGTTACCAGGTTTGGGTTGCTACGAACTTGTCGAGGCCAGCTTTTAATTCAGCTTCGATATCAGCGCTATAATCGCCAGTATCATTGATAAGCTTCATTAAAGGAGCATGCTCGCTGTTCATGAACGAGAGCAGAGCGGCTTCGAAATTACCGACCTTATTCAGCTCAACACTCTTCAGGTAACCTTTTTCAGCTGAGAAAATAGACACAGCTTGAGCGGCTACGCTCATAGGAGCATATTGCTTTTGCTTCATCAGTTCGGTAACACGCACACCATGCTCAAGCTGAGCACGTGTTGCATCGTCAAGATCAGATGCAAATTGCGAGAACGCAGCAAGCTCACGATACTGTGCTAGTGCGGTACGAATACCACCAGACAGTTTCTTGATGATCTTAGTCTGAGCCGCACCACCAACACGAGAAACAGAAATACCTGGGTTAACCGCTGGACGTAGGCCAGAGTTAAACAGATCGGTCTCAAGGAAGATCTGACCATCGGTAATTGAAATTACGTTGGTCGGTACGAATGCAGAAACGTCACCCGCTTGCGTTTCAATAATCGGCAGCGCGGTTAAAGAACCAGTTTTGCCAGTTACTGCACCTTTAGTGAACTTTTCTACATAAATCGCGTTAACGCGTGATGCACGCTCTAATAAACGTGAGTGTAGATAGAATACGTCACCTGGGTAAGCTTCACGGCCTGGTGGACGCTTGAGCAGTAACGAAATTTGACGATAAGCAACTGCTTGCTTAGACAAATCATCGTATACGATCAAAGAATCTTCACCGCGGTCACGGAAGTATTCACCCATAGAACAACCAGAATATGGCGCTAAGTATTGTAGAGCAGCGGCTTCAGAAGCAGTTGCAACAACAACGATAGTGTTAGCTAAAGCACCGTGTTCTTCTAGCTTGCGTACTACGTTAGCGATAGTAGAAGCCTTTTGGCCAATCGCGACGTACACACATTTAATGCCAGAATTTTTCTGGTTGATAATTGCGTCGATCGCCATTGCTGTTTTACCAGTTTGACGGTCGCCAATGATCAATTCACGTTGACCACGACCGATAGGGATCATGGCATCAACGGCTTTGTAACCAGTTTGAACTGGTTGATCAACAGACTGACGTTCAATAACACCTGGTGCGATAACTTCAATTGGCGAGAAACCATCGTTATCGATAGGTCCTTTACCGTCAATTGGCTCACCTAGAGTGTTAACAACGCGGCCAAGAAGACCGCGGCCAACTGGAACTTCCAGAATACGGCCAGTCGTTTTCACTTTTACGCCTTCTGCTAAATCAGCATAAGGACCCATTACTACGGCACCGACAGAATCACGTTCAAGGTTCAACGCGATTGCAAAACGGTTACCAGGCAGTTCGATCATCTCACCTTGCATCACGTCGGCTAGGCCGTGGATGCGGATGATGCCGTCACTTACCGCAACGATAGTACCTTCGTTACGAGATTCGCTAACGACTTCGAACTGCTCGATCCGCTGCTTAATCAGATCGCTGATTTCAGTGGAATTCAGTTGCATGCTCAAACTCCCAATTACGACTGCAGCTTATCAGACAGACGCGATAACTTACCGCGGACCGAGCCATCGATGACTAGGTCTCCTGTCTTAATGATTACACCGGCGATGAGCGCGGCGTCAGTGCTACAATTCAGCTTAACTTTGCGTGCGAGACGTTTCTCTAAAGAAATACTAATCTGCTGTTGTTGTTCAGAGCTCAGCTCAGTTGCAGAAACCACATCGGCTTCTACTTCTTTTGCCCACTCATTACGGTATTCAGTAAATAACTGAGATACAGCAGGTAGCACCTTTAAGCGACCGTTTTCAGCCATTACCTTTATCAGGTTCTGACCTTGCACATTGACTTGCTCACCACACACACTAATAAAGAGTGCTGCGAGCTTAGTGCTGGCTAAAGAGCCAGCTAACAGTGGTTGCATGGTTTCGTTTTCACTCACCAATGCGGCAAACGTAAGCATTTCTGCCCATGAATCCACTGCATCTTGTTCAATAGCAAAGTCAAAAGCTGCCTTTGCGTAAGGGCGAGCGATGGTGGTTAATTCAGCCATAACTCAACTCCCTTATCAAATTTCAGCGACTAGTTTATTAACTATGTCACTGTGGGCGGCTGGATCAATAGAACGCTCAAGGATCTTCTCAGCACCCATGATGGCAAGAGTAGCAACCTGCTTACGCAGATCCTCTTTGACGCGATTACGTTCAGCTTCAATTTCTGCTTTACCCTGAGCGATGATTTTAGCACGCTCAGCGTCTGCTTCGGTTTTGGCTTCTTCAACTATTTGAGCTTTACGCTTGTTAGCTTGCTCAATAATTTCATTAGCCGTTACCTTGGCTTCTTTTAGTTGGTCAGTCGCTTTCGCTTGTGCCAACTCCAGGTCTTTTACCGCACGATCAGCATCAGCTAGACCGTCAGCAATCCTTTTTTGGCGCTCTTCGATGGCATTCATCAAAGGGGGCCATACAAACTTCATGCAAAACCACACGAAGATGATAAAGGCGACCGTCTGACCGATTAGGGTAGCGTTGAAATTCACAACAGCCTCCTATTTAGAGTTAAGACAGAAGCGTTTTTTACAGCATTGCACCCAGTGGGTTGGTAAATAGCATAAATAATGCGATACCAACACCGATCATAGTTACGGCGTCAAGAAGACCCGCTACGATGAACATTTTAACTTGTAGCATAGGAGCCATTTCTGGTTGACGCGCAGCGCCTTCCAAGAACTTACCGCCTAATAAGCCGAAACCGATTGCAGTACCAAGAGCACCCATACCAATCAGCAGAGCAACAGCGATAGCTGTCATGCCTAAAATCGTTTCCATCTGTATCTCCAGTATCTAAATCTATATTAGTTGATGATTTAGTTTAAAATTTCTTCAGCAATCCTTAATGATCTTCATGCGCCATGCTTAAATAAACAATGGTCAACATCATGAAGATAAACGCCTGCAGCGTGATAACCAAAATGTGGAATATTAACCAGCCCAGTTGCAGAGTCACACCTAGGGTAGATAATAACAAGTTGGTACCATACATCAGCGCAATAAGGATGAAGATCAACTCACCTGCGTACAAGTTACCAAAGAGTCGCAATGCCAATGAAATTGGCTTAGCAATCAAAGTAACAGTCTCTAATAGGAGGTTGACGGGTATCATTGCCTTATGGTTAAAGGGCTGTAGTGTCAGTTCTTTAACAAACCCAGACACACCTTTGACCTTAATGCTGTAGAAAATAATCAGCACGAACACACCGATAGCTAAGCTAAAGGTAATGTTAACGTCAGTCGTCGGAACCGCTTTAAGATATGGAATACCCATTAAACTTGCTGCATGAGGCAGCCAATCTACAGGGATCATATCCATGAAGTTCATCATGAATACCCATACAAAAATGGTCAGAGCTAAAGGCGCGATCAGAGCATTGCGACCATGAAAACTTTCTTTCACGCTGTTATTTACGAACTCGACGATAATCTCAACAAAACATTGCAGTTTGCCAGGAACACCGGAAGTCGCTTTTTTACCAACGCTGCGGAAAATCCACAGGAACAGAACACCAAGACCAACCGAAAAGAACAACGAATCAATGTGCCATGTCCAAAAGCCTTCACCAACACTTAAGTTGGTAAGGTGATGTTGGATATAGCCCTGCGGTGTTAACGCTTCACCAGTTGCAGCCATGATTCATCCCACTTAACTTTGCTTGAAGTATAAAGGAGCTGTCCAATGCACGATTAGCGTCAGCACATAACAAACAAAAAGCGGCATAAAAGCGACCTTAAGATTGATAAACACAAACGAAAACATTGCGATGGTTAACAGCAACTTTACCGCTTCCCCCCAGTAAAAAGTCTTTATGACTTTTGCAGCTGAACTTGCTCCCGTGTGGGAGAAAGCGAGGGTTGCGAATACAAAATTAGGGAGCACAGCGATTGAACCACCTGCTAATGCAGAATAGCCAAACTGAACTCCCCACACGGCGAAAAAGAGAATTGAAGCACCCCCAGCGACCGCCGCCTGCATCATCACCAATTTATAGGCTGACCACCGGCCACGACGCGCTAAAACCTTACTCAATTCATCCTCTCCGCATTCATACTTTTTGTTTCGATGACCGGATGACAAATACCCGTATTTATGTCGATGCACAAAAAGCTTGCGAAAGTATACCTTTTCACGCCTTCATTGCAACTTTGAGATAAGGAAAAACAACACTTTTAACGTGATCTCGCGCCAAACGAGTTAAAATGTAAGATTAGCATCTGTCACAAATTTACATTAAAAACTGTTAATCTACAGACATTAATGAATTTTACTAAGAATTCCGTCTAATTCAGCCAGATTCTGATAGTTAATTACAATTTTACCCGTGCCCTTACTGCTATGAGCGATCGAAACCTTAGCACCTAATCTTTCAATTAACTGCTGCTCTAAACGACAAACATCTTGATCTTTAGTCGTAGTTTCGGCTTGTTTAGGCGGATTTAAGGTTTGATTAATTAATCGTTCAGTTTCGCGAACGGTTAATTCCTTAGCGGCCACTAATCTCGCAAGATTTGTTTGTTCTTCTCCCTCAATTGCTAACAAAGCGCGAGCATGACCCATATCAATGTCGCCATACTCGAGTAGACGCTTAACAGGCTCATTTAAGCCGTTTAAACGTAACAAGTTAGATACACTCGCTCTGGATTTTCCCACAACATCGGCAACCTGTTGGTGAGTCAGTTCAAACTCTTGCATTAAACGTTGCAATGCAATGGCTTCTTCCATGGCATTTAAGTCTTCACGCTGGATGTTTTCAATCAAAGCAATAGCAACAGCGGCTTCATCAGCTACTTGCTTTACTATGCAGGGGATTTTATTCAAGCCAGCAAGTTGCGCAGCACGCCAACGACGTTCACCCGCAATGATCTCATACATGTTATTCGTCACTTGTCTCACAACGATAGGCTGAATAATGCCTTGATTGCGGATAGAGTGTGCCAGTTCTTCCAACGCTTCGGGGGACATGTCTTTACGAGGTTGATACTTACCTGGCTGTAATAAGTCTAAATCGAGATGGATAAGCTCTTCTTTTTTATCGACAACATCAGCTTCGTCAGTGTGCTTTTTACTGGCGGCATGGCTGTTACTCAGTAGGGCATCTAACCCTTTGCCTAATCCTCTTTTCTTTAACGTCATGGTGATCCTTTACGCTTGCTTAGCCTGAGTTTGTTGTTCTGAACGACGGATCATTTCACCCGCAAGCGCTAGATACGCCTTAGCGCCAGCACTCGATTTATCGTAATACATAGCAGGCGCTCCAAAACTTGGTGCTTCTGCCAGCCTCACATTACGTGGGATAACAGTACGGTAGACTTTGTCACCAAAATGCTGTTTTAGCTGATCGGACACATCATTAGATAAACGATTACGCGGATCATACATAGTACGTAAAATGCCTTCGATGCCAAGTCCAGGATTAACCATAGCAGCAAGCTTAGTGATGGTATCAATCAGTGCAGTTAAGCCTTCGAGGGCATAATATTCACACTGCATAGGCACGAGTACAGAGTCGGCCGCAGACATAGCGTTTACGGTCAACATGTTCAATGAAGGAGGGCAGTCGATAAAGATATAATCATATTGATCTTTGATCGGTGCGAGTGCATTACGCAAACGAATCTCACGGGCAAAAAACTCCATCAATTTTATTTCTGCCGCAGTGACATCGCCATTACTGGCGATCAGATCATACTTACCCGCAGTGTTTTTAATGACGATCTCGTCGAAAGATTTTTCTTCAACCAATAATTCATAGGCTGTATTAGCTACGTCATACTTATCGACACCGCTCCCCATGGTGGCATTACCTTGAGGATCGAGATCGATCAATAATACTTTACGTTTTGTTGCTGCTAACGAAGCGGCGAGGTTAACGCAAGTAGTTGTTTTTCCTACGCCACCTTTCTGGTTAGCCACGGCAATCACTTTACCCACAATATCACCCTGTATGTAAATGCTGGTTTATTGCCCTTGCTTATAAATGATTTATTTATCACTTTTAAGCCTGTTATTCTTTGATTATCTTCAATAAATGTCTTTTTTCATCGAGTTTAGGCACCTTAAGCTCGATAACTTCTTTCACCACAAATCCACTTGGAATATGTTGCATCTCTTCATCATTCAACTGGCCTTTGAGTGCATAAAACTGTCCGTGTTCAGCGGGGAGATGATGGCACCAAGTCAGCATATCTTGGATTGAGGCAAATGCACGACTTAATACACCGTCGAATTTATCCTCCGGTTGATACGCTTCTACGCGGCTTTCAACTGAGCTGATGTTATGTATGCCTAATTCAAAGGACACTTGTTTTTGAAAACGAATACGTTTACCTAAGCTATCCAATAACACAAATTGTTTATCGGGATTCATAATGGCTAATGGGATCCCAGGTAAACCCGGTCCAGTGCCTACATCGATAAAACGTTCACCTTGCAGGTGTTTTGAAACCACTAAACTGTCCATGATATGACGGATCAGCATAGCTTCGGGATCTCTCACCGATGTCAGGTTATAGGCTTTATTCCATTTGTTGAGCATACCAACAAAATCAATTAGTTGTTTTTTCTGCTCGACGGTTGCGGGCAAATTAATTTCGGCTAAATAAGCCTCTAACTGGGCAGATAACACTGAGCAACCTCAACAAAGATACGATTATGAACGCGAAGGCTATTATGAAGCCCGAAAACGATGAAGGGAAGCCTGAATGCTTCCCTTCTATGACCTAAGCTGCGATTAAGCTAGCTTTTACGCACTCTTACGTAATAAGCCACGCTTTTTGAGGTGAACTAACAAAATTGAAATAGCCGCAGGCGTAATACCAGAGATCCGTGACGCTTGGCCTATGGTTTCTGGTTTGTGGTTATTTAACTTAGCAATCACTTCGTTCGATAAGCCTGGTACTTCTTTGTAATCGAGCGTCAAAGGTAAACCTGTGTTCTCATTACGCACAGCTTTGTTGATCTCTTCCTGCTGACGTTGAATATAACCAGAATACTTAACTTGGATCTGAACTTGCTCAGCCGCCTGTGGATCTTCAAGCCCTGGACCAAAACCTTCGATCTGCATCAACTTACTGTAATCCATTTCTGGACGACGCAGTAATTCTTCAAATGATGCTTCGCGAGAGATCGGCGTATTCAAGTGTGGGTTTAACGCATGGATCAAAGGTGAATTTGGATGCACCCATTGAGCGCGCAAACGTTGTAACTCAAGTTCGATCGATTCTAACTTCTCACTAAATGCCGCCCAGCGAGTGTCGTCAACTAAACCTAATTCGCGACCTTTTGCCGTTAAGCGAATATCAGCGTTATCTTCACGGAGTAGCAAACGGTATTCGGCACGGCTAGTAAACATACGGTACGGTTCTTTGGTACCTAGAGTCGATAAATCGTCAACTAGTACTCCAAGATACGCTTCGTCACGGCGTGGACACCAGGCTTCTTTGCCTTGCACTTGCAGTGAGGCATTCATGCCTGCTAATAAACCTTGAGCACCAGCTTCTTCATAACCTGTAGTGCCGTTTATTTGGCCTGCGAAGAATAAACCGTTGATCGCTTTGGTTTCTAATGAGTTTTTCAGATCTCTTGGATCGAAATAATCATATTCAATCGCATAACCTGGACGCATGATTTCTGCGTTTTCCATGCCTTTGATCGAACGTACTAAATTCAACTGTACATCGAAAGGTAAACTAGTAGAGATCCCGTTAGGATAGATCTCATTGGTATTTAAACCTTCTGGTTCGATGAAGATCTGATGCGAAGATTTATCCGCAAAGCGGTGGATCTTGTCTTCAATCGATGGGCAATAACGTGGACCAATACCTTCGATGACGCCTGAATACATAGGGCTTCTGTCTAAACCACCACGAATAATTTCATGGGTTTTTTCATTGGTGTGAGTGATCCAGCAAGAAATCTGTTTTGGATGATGACTGACATCCCCCATAAATGACATGACAGGTAACGGAGAATCGCCTTTCTGTTCAGCCATTTGAGAAAAATCGATCGTGTTTGCATCGATACGTGGCGGTGTACCTGTTTTTAAACGACCGACTCGGATCGGTAATTCACGTAATCGATTTGCTAAAGCAATCGCTGGTGGATCGCCTGCACGGCCACCGCTGTAGTTTTCTAAGCCTATATGAATTTTGCCGCTTAAGAATGTACCTGTTGTTAATACAACAGCTGGAGATTCAAAAGCTAAACCCATTTGGGTAACTACACCAACTACTTGATGATTTTCAACAATTAAGTCATCTACGGCTTGTTGGAAAATACGTAAGTTAGGTTGGTTTTGTAATATATTTTGGATTTTTTGACGATACAGTGCACGGTCAGCCTGTGCTCGTGTTGCTCGTACTGCTGGGCCTTTACTTGAATTTAAGGTTCTAAATTGGATCCCTGCATAATCGGTTGCGATTGCCATTGCACCACCTAAGGCGTCAATTTCTTTCACTAAATGGCCTTTGCCTATGCCACCGATCGCTGGATTACATGACATTTGTCCTAACGTATCGATATTGTGCGTTAGTAATAATGTTTTTGATCCCATTCTTGCTGCTGCCAACGCGGCTTCAGTTCCGGCATGACCACCACCAACAACAATAACATCAAACCGTTCATGAAAATGCATGCCACTACCTTCAATTGCTAAGAGACTCAGTACGAGCAGAGCATTTTAGCATTTGCTTCGTCTTAGGTGAATGATCATTTTACGCTGTTCGATCGAGATGATCCGGACTAATAGATCTTAAGATCTTTATATAGATCTTCTTATTATGTTTACTATTAGGATCGCGTTTTTCTGTGCATAACCCAAATTCATTATATAAATCATTAATTAGCGTGATCTTGATCCTGTGATCTGATCGCGATCTAATGTCATTAAACATGGGGATAGATCGCCTACTTATCCACAAGGCGGATCATTAAGCAGATCGGACTGTGAATAGTACAGAGGTTGATCAGATCTAAATAATAGCTTATCCACATGTTTATACTTTAAATAAGTAAATTGTGGATAAATAGGATCTAAACTGTACATAGATCGGGACCTTATCCAATGAGCGATCTTAAATGTCCTGTTGCCATTGTGCTAACCATGCAAGGGCTGGGTCTTCCGGCACAGGATCAAGCTGTACATCGATCTGGATCTTATCCACAAAGGCTTTTGCATCGCAGTCTTGAATGGCCGAAATTAATTTTTCTGGGCCTTGGCAAAAGGTATCGTAACTTGAGTCACCAATTGCACATAAGGCAAAGTTTACTTGGCTGAGATCCGGTTTTTGCTCGGTAATTTCGTTGAAAAAAGGCTGAATATTATCTGGAAGATCACCAGCTCCATGAGTTGATGACACGATAATCCACAGTGCATGGGTGTCTATTTCGCACAATGTTGGGGTTAAATGAACTTGAACTTGGTGTCCTTGCTCCGTTAATTGGGCCATCATTTCGTCGGCAACATACTCTGCACTGCCCAATGTTGTACCAACGATTACTTCAATCTTTGCCATTATGATTTCTCAGTGTGTTGTTGTTTTTAAAACTAATTTCAATTAAATAGATAGCTGAATGGCTATTATTATGTTCATCATAAAGGAAATGTGGATAGGACCACAGAAGCAATATGTGATTTTTGCAGTTTTTGCATCCTTTATATAAGGTTGGTTTCGCTTACATGTTACCTTTAGCTTCTTGATACATAATTAATATATTTAAAAAGTTAATTTCATTTAAAATCAAATAATTATAATAGGATGATCCATGACAACACCCGTAAATGCGCCCCAGTGGCCACGGCAAATTCCTTACATCATAGCCAGTGAAGCTTGTGAACGTTTTAGCTTTTACGGTATGCGGAATATTCTTACCCCATTCTTGATGACAGCACTTTTGTTGTCTATTCCAGAAGAACTGCGCGGAACTATGGCTAAGGATGTGTTCCATTCCTTTGTCATTGGAGTGTACTTTTTCCCGTTACTCGGGGGTTGGATTGCCGATCGTTTTTTCGGTAAATACAATACTATCTTATGGTTAAGTTTAATTTACTGTGTTGGCCATGCGTTTCTCGCTATTTTTGAACACAGTATTCAAGGGTTTTATACGGGATTATTTTTAATTGCGCTCGGATCGGGTGGGATTAAGCCCTTGGTTTCTTCCTTTATGGGGGATCAATTTGATCAAACCAATAAAACATTGGCGCAGAAAGCGTTTGATCTGTTTTATTTTACGATTAACTTTGGCTCCTTCTTTGCCTCGTTATCTATGCCATTACTATTGAAATATTATGGTGCAGCGGTCGCATTTGGGATCCCTGGTGTCTTAATGTTTATTGCAACTGTGTTCTTCTGGTTAGGTCGCAAACGTTATGTGCATATGCCACCCGAGCCGAAAAATCCCCATGGTTTTTTACCCGTTATTCGTACCGCATTGCTCACTAAAATCGCTGGTCAAGCCAACATAGGTTTAATGTTAGCTTTAGTTGGGATAATTTCTGCAGCGTATGCCTTAGTGAATATTCCAACCTTAGGTATCGTTGCTGGTTTGTGTTGTGCGTTAGTGCTAGTGATGGGATTTGTTGGCGCAGGGGCTTCATTGCAACTCGAACGCGCTAGGGGGATCCATCCGGATATCGCCGTTGATGGGGTGCGTTCAGTACTACGGATCTTAATCTTATTTGCGTTAGTGACTCCTTTTTGGTCTTTGTTCGATCAGAAAGCGTCCACATGGATACTGCAAGCCAATGACATGTCTAAACCGGAATGGTTTGAACCTGCCATGATGCAAGCTTTAAACCCATTATTAGTTATGTTATTGATCCCATTTAATAACTTTGTGTTATATCCGGCGATTGAGCGCATGGGGATAAAGTTAACTGCCTTGCGTAAAATGGGGGCTGGGATTGCCATCACGGGCGTGAGTTGGATAGTCGTTGGTAGCATTCAATTGGTGATGGATGGCGGCTCGGTATTATCAATATTTTGGCAGATTGTGCCCTATGCTTTGCTCACCTTTGGTGAAGTATTAGTCTCTGCCACTGGGCTAGAGTTTGCCTACAGCCAAGCGCCTAAAGCCATGAAAGGCACTATTATGAGTTTTTGGACCTTATCGGTGACCGTCGGTAACTTATGGGTGCTACTAGCGAACGTCAGTGTGAAAAGTCCGGCTGTGACCGAACAAATTGCCCAGACGGGGATCAGTATTACTGCATTTCAGATGTTTTTTTTCGCAGGTTTTGCCATCTTGGCGGCATTGTTTTTTGCGCTTTATGCAAGATCCTATCAAATGCAAGATCATTACCGCCACGTCGAATCATGAGTTAGTCGATGAGTGGAAATATTCAGTTGTAGATAAAAAATCAGCCCATATTCTATGGGCTGATTTATATGGAAATAATATTAAGGTTAGTTATTTTCCGATACAGAAAGAGCTAAATATTTTGCCTAAGAGATCATCTGAGGTGAAGCGGCCAGTGATTTCTGATAGTGCTAATTGGCACATGCGTAACTCTTCTGCCAGCAGTTCTCCTGCTAGATATACTTCTAATTGTTCTTTACCCAATAGCAGATGGTTTGCGGCGAGTTCAAGGGCTTCTAAGTGACGACGCCGGGCGATAAAGCCACCTTCGAGGTTACTCTGGTAGCCCATGAGTGATTTTAAATGCTGCTTTAACTGTTCTACACCTAAGCCTGTTTTCGCCGAGATCCGGTAAACACTATAACCTTGTTCCTCTGTCATCATTAAGTCTTCGCCAGTGAGATCGGCTTTATTGCGGATCACTGTTACACCTAAATTTGAGGGCAGGCGATCGACAAAATCAGGCCAAATATCATGGGGATTAACGGCGGCAGTGGTGGTGCCATCCACCATGAATAGCACTCGATCAGCACTGTTTATTTCATTCCAAGCGCGTTCTATACCAATTTGTTCAACGGTATCTGTCGTATCGCGTAGACCTGCGGTATCGATAATGTGCAGTGGCATGCCATCTAAGTGGATGTGCTCGCGTAATACATCCCGTGTTGTACCAGCAATTTCGGTAACGATAGCCGATTCTTTACCGGCTAAGGCGTTTAATAAGCTGGATTTTCCAGCGTTAGGACGACCCGCGATCACGACTTTCATGCCTTCGCGGATGATAGAACCTTGTTTAGCACTGGCTTGCACTAGGTCAAGTTTGTCGATGATTTTGTAGAGTGCATTGGCAATTTTACCATCACTTAAAAAGTCGACTTCTTCATCGGGGAAATCAATCGCAGCTTCTACATATAAACGTAGGTTAGTGACTTGATCCACCAGCTCATGGACTTCCTTAGAAAATTCACCCTGGAGTGATTGCAGCGCACTTTTAGCCGCTTGCTCACTGGTGGCATCGATAAGATCGGCAATCGCTTCGGCTTGGGTCAAGTCTAGCTTATCGTTCATAAAGGCTTGTTCGCTGAATTCACCGGGTTTGGCTATTCGAATACCACCGACTTCCATTACACGTTTGATCAGCATGTCTAGAACTATTTGGCCGCCGTGGCCTTGAAGTTCCAATACATCTTCGCCAGTAAAGGAATTGGGGCCTTTAAAAAACAGCGCTATGCCTTGGTCGATTACTTGGCCTGTTGCACTTTTAAAGTCGCAATAATCGGCATATCTTGTTTTAGGAAGATGACCCAATACGGCCATAGCCACATCACTGGCCTTGTTGCCTGAAATTCGGATGATGCCAACGCCGCCACGTCCGGGCGCGGTGGCTTGAGCCACGATAGTGTCAGTTGTCACGGAAATACCCACCAAACTAATATCTATCAAATCATGTAAAGGAAAAGGCGGCTAATTAAGCCGCCTTTAGTATTATTTTCACTTTATGCTTTGCTAAAGGTAGGGCTTATTTTAAGCCTTTTTTCTCAAGACCTGCATAAATAATCTTCTGCTGCGTGATGGCAACTATGTTACCTACTAACCAGTACAGTACTAGACCTGATGGGAACCACAGGAAGAATACGGTAAAGATTACTGGCATCCATTGCATCATTTTCACTTGCATTGGATCCATTGTCGGCGCAATTGGTTGCATCTTCTGCATTACAAACATAGAGACGCCCATCAGCAGCGGCAGTATGTAGTAAGGATCTTGTACCGATAAATCGTGGATCCACAGCATAAATGGTGCATGACGTAATTCGAAGCTTTCTAGCAATACCCAGTATAAGGCAATGAAGATTGGCATCTGTAAAATAATAGGTAAACAGCCACCCATAGGGTTAACTTTTTCTTTCTTATACAGTTCCATCATGGCTTGACCCATCTTTTGACGGTCATCACCAAAGCGTTCTTTCAAATCTGTCAGCTTAGGTTGCAGGTTACGCATCTTAGCCATTGAGGTGTACTGCGCTTTTGTCAGCGGGAACAGTAAACCACGAACGGTTAATGTTATCAGAATAATTGCCACACCCCAGTTACCGACGAATGATTGATAGAACATCAATAGCCAGTGAATAGGAACCGCTAACCACCATAAGAAACCGTAATCAACCACTAGATTTAAGGTTTCAGAAATCGCTGACAGTGCCGCTTGATCCTTAGGACCAACATAGAACTGTGAGCTAATTTCTTGGCTGGCACCAGGTGCAATATCGTATACCGCGCCGCGGAAACCAATATTAGCTAAACCGCCAGCACTGACACTAGAAAAAATGGTGTTGCTGTCAGTTGCGGGTGGCACCCAAGCTGAAACGAAATAGTGTTGTAACATGGCTGCCCAACCGCCTAAAGTGGCTTGGTTCAGGTTACTTTTGGCCATGTCGTCAAAGTTGTATTTTTCATAGCGCACATCATTCGTTGAGAACGCACCACCACGATAGGTAGGCATCATCATGCTGCTTTCAGATGGCTTGATCGTTTGTTTAATCTGACCGTACATCTGAACTTGCAGCGGTGCTGCTGAAGTGTTGTTGATTTTATAGTCAACATCTATGTTGAACTTACCGCGATGGAATACGAACACTTTAGTGTAAGTCACACCATTGTCAGCTATATAAGTTAACGGTACTTCTAAGGTATCTTGGCCTTCGGCTAAGGTATATTCAGTTGCCGTTGTGCTAAATGCGGCACGGCCTTTTGCGCTGCTATCGATACCATCGCGACCAATTAGGCCGCTTTGAGCGATATAAGTGAAATCATTCGTTTGCTCAAGCAATACGAATGGTTGATCTTTCTCTAGTTCTTTTTTGTGCGAAACTAACGCAGCAAAAACGATGTCACCACCCACTGGATTGATCTGAATGTCTAACTGATCTGTTTTTACCGTAATCAGTTTGCTGTTTGCAGTAACTGCTGCAGCAGGAACACCTGTATCAGCTTCTGGAACATCGGCACTGTGCGAGCTTGCCGCGTTCGCCACTAAGGACGATTCGGTTGCAACGGGTTTAGGAGCTTTGTCTGCTTGCCACTGTTGCCACAGCAAAAAGCTGACAAACAGTAGTCCTATGAGCAATATATTGCGTTGAGATTCCATAGCCTATTTATTACACCTATCATTTTTAGGGGGGACGGGATCACTACCGCCGGGATGTAAAGGGTGACATTTTAATATGCGTTTCAATGCAAACCAACAACCTTTCGCGGTTCCATGCACTTTTATTGCTTCAATAGCGTAGTGAGAGCAGGTGGGATTGAAACGGCATCGAGGGCCCAGTATAGGGCTTATGAATACTTGATAGCCACGAATTAACGTGGTCGCTAGCCATTGTAGCGGCGACTGAGTTTGCGCCATAGCTTTTCTATCAATTTGTTGATTTCAGCGTTTTCCATTTCCATCACGCCATTTCTGACAAGCACAACAATATCAAGATGAGGAATGTCGTGTTGATTCAAGCGAAAACTATCTCTGATCACGCGCTTAATACGGTTACGTTGATTGGCGCGTTTTACATAGCGTTTAGCAACAGTAAGGCCCATACGCGGATGTTGTTCCGTGTTAGGAATAGCGAGCAAGGTAATTTCAGCAGAAGATGCTTTGATGGGATTGGAAAATACAAATTTAAATTGCGCGGGAGTTAACAAACGTAACTCCCGCGAAAAGGTATAGCTAGTCAACTAGTTACCCACTTATTAAGCAGATAAACGAGCGCGACCTTTCGCACGACGACGTGCAAGCACCTTACGGCCGCCTACAGTAGCCATACGAGCGCGGAAGCCGTGAGAACGCTTGCGCTTCAGGTTGCTAGGTTGAAAAGTACGTTTACTCATGATGGCAATCCGTCTTTGTTATTAGTGAACATATCCTTATCTCTAGGATAGAGGTAAGGGCAAAAAAGAGGCCGAATTGTAATCACAATACTTAGTCACGTCAACAACGAAAGTAAGTAAGTGCTTTATTTCTGCCAGCGTACCCTTAGATCAATCCCCAGAATACACCATAAGATGTGGATAACTCTGTGTACGGACACTACATGTAGTAGTGAAGGGGATCTTCGAGCCGATCGAAGGGGCGCCATTATAGATCAATGTGGATCGCTTAATAAAGCAGGATTTGCGGTTAGTGCTGAATAAAAGGATCGTTTTGGATCTTTGATGATCGAGGATATCCACATAGAATGATCTCGCTGGGGATAAATATTTTTTAAGGATAGCGATCCTTGAGATCTCGCTATAGAATACACCTCTTTTTTGATGATCTTTTGGGGATAACTAAGTGGCTGTTTCACTTTGGCAACAATGTATCGGACGACTGCAAGATGAGCTTTCTGCTCAGCAGTTCAGTATGTGGATCAGACCGTTACAAGCCGAAATGGATGGAGATACTCTGGTGCTTTATGCGCCCAACCGCTTCGTGCTTGATTGGGTCAGAGATAAGTACATCAATATCATTAATCAGTTCTTTACTGAGCAAATGGGTAGCGACGCGCCTAAATTGCGTTTCGATATAGGTAGTCGTCCTTCGGCGAAAAAGCCTAGTGTTCCAGCACCGATTGCGCCAACTCGTGTAGCGAATACCCAAACTAAAGCGACGGTAGGCACGACGTTTAATGTCCAAGCCGAGCCTATGGCGAACGCGAATCACCGCAGTAACATTAATCCGAGCTACCAGTTTGATAACTTCGTAGAAGGTAAGTCTAACCAATTAGGTAAGGCTGCGGCGTTACAAGTGGCTGAAAATCCGGGTGGTGCTTATAACCCACTATTTTTATATGGCGGAACAGGTCTAGGTAAGACTCACTTGTTGCACGCTGTCGGTAACGGGATCATTAAAAATAATCCTAATGCCAAAGTGGTTTACATGCATTCCGAGCGTTTTGTCCAGGACATGGTTAAAGCGCTGCAAAACAATGCGATCGAAGAATTTAAACGTTACTACCGTAGCGTCGATGCCTTGTTTATTGATGATATTCAATTTTTTGCCAATAAAGATAGATCCCAAGAAGAATTCTTTCATACCTTCAATGCGTTACTTGAAGGGAATCACCAAATTATTTTGACTTCAGATCGTTATCCAAAAGAGATCGACGGTGTTGAAGACAGATTGAAATCGCGTTTCGGTTGGGGTTTAACTGTGGCTATTGAGCCACCAGAGTTAGAGACCCGCGTAGCGATCTTGATGCGTAAAGCTCAAGAGAGCGGCATTAACTTGCCCGATGAAGTGGCTTTCTTTATTGCTAAGCGTTTACGTTCAAACGTACGCGAGCTAGAAGGGGCATTAAACCGCGTTATCGCCAACGCTAACTTCACTGGTCGGCCAATTACTATTGATTTTGTTCGTGAAGCCTTACGTGACCTCTTGGCACTTCAAGAAAAATTAGTCACTATAGACAATATTCAGAAAACCGTAGCTGAATACTACAAGATCAAGATGGCTGATATGTTGTCTAAGCGTCGTTCACGCAGTGTCGCGCGCCCAAGGCAAGTGGCAATGGCGTTATCCAAAGAATTAACTAACCAAAGCTTGCCGGAAATTGGTGATGCTTTTGGTGGTCGAGATCACACCACAGTGTTGCATGCCTGTCGTAAGATTGCTCAGCTACGGGAAGAGAGCCACGACATTAAAGAAGATTATGCTAATTTGATTAGAACCTTATCTTCTTAAAACAAGGAATTTGGACACGATGAAATTCTCAATTGATAGGGATGCCCTATTAAAGCCGTTGCAATTGGTGTGTGGTGCGGTAGAAAGACGCCATAACTTGCCCATTTTGTCTAACCTCCTTGTAGAAGTAAGTGGTCACTCACTTAAGCTGACTGGTACAGATTTAGAAGTCGAACTCGTGGGCCAAGCTGTGGTTCACGGTGATATCGAAGAAGGTCGTACTACGGTTCCAGCGAAGAAACTGCTCGATATTGTTAAGTCTTTGCCAGAACAAAGCGAACTGAAAGTCGAACAACAAGATAATAAATGGTTGCTGCGCTCAGGCCGTAGCCGTTTTTCCTTAGCTACTTTGCCCGCAGAAGAATACCCCAATGTTGAAGCCTTCCAAGCTGAGATTGAATTTAGCTTGAAGCAGGGCGTGTTGAAGTCGATTATCGACTCGACACAGTTTTCGATGGCTAACCAAGATGTACGCTATTACCTCAACGGTTTATTGTTTGAAACTGAAGGTAATGTGTTGCGTGCGATAGCGACTGACGGCCATCGTTTAGCCTTAAGTCATCGTACGATTGAAGCACAATTACCGGAAAAACAAGTCATTGTGCCTCGTAAAGGCGTAATTGAAATGGCGCGCTTATTGGAGTCTGACGATCTCAATATCACCATTGCTATTGGTGATAATGCTATTCGTGCTACCACGGCTAACACAGTATTTACCAGTAAATTAGTCGATGGCCGCTTCCCTGATTATCGCCGTGTATTGCCAAAGGGCGGTGATAAAATTGTGATTGCGAGTCGTAATCACTTGAAGCAAGCACTGACGCGGGCTTCTATTTTATCCAATGAAAAATTCCGTGGTGTGCGTATTCAACTCGAAAATGGTCTGCTCAAGATCACCGCTAATAATCCTGAACAGGAAGAAGCGGAAGAAATCATTGATGTGGAATACAACAATCAGGCCTTAGAAATTGGTTTTAACGTCAGTTACTTACTGGACGTGCTCAACAACCTTAAGTCCGATGATGTGCGTATCACGCTCATTGATGGTAACTCCAGCGCCCTAATCGAAAACCATTTGGAAGAAGATTCCATGTATGTGGTTATGCCGATGCGCTTATAAACCATCGATTTTTACGTTACCCGTGTCTGTACCTCTGTCTTCGATGTCTATGCCGCTTAACGGCGGCACAGTGTTTAATGCACAGCATTGGCCATTCTTTCACTCATTTACCGATAGTCTTAGCCTGTGGCAGCGATTGAGTTGCTCGTTAAGTGCTATGAATCCTTGCCTACGCCGTTTACGCGGCTTAATGAGTAATGCATGAGCCTGACCCGTCTCAATATCGAAGCGTTTCGCAACATTCAGTCCGCACAGTTAATCCCCGCACCTGGGATTAACGTGATTTATGGTCAAAATGGCAGCGGAAAAACCAGTATTTTAGAGGCCATTTATTTCCTCGGTATGGGGCGCTCGTTTCGCAGCCATTTATCCCAACGAGTGATTAATCACGATGACGATAAATTAACGCTATTTGCGACTTTAAATTTAGCGCGCGGTGACAGTAAAATTGGTTTACGCCGATTTCGCAATGGTGAGACGGAAGTGAAAATCGACGGCGAAAAAGTCAAACGTCTGTCGACCTTAGCCGAAGCTTTACCTATTCAAGTGATCACACCTGAAAGCTTTTCTTTACTGTTTGAAGGCCCAAAATCCCGTCGACAATTTATCGATTGGGGCGCATTTCATGCTGACCCACAGTTTTATGGCGCTTGGACGAATGTTCGTCGCGTTCTTAAGCAAAGAAATCAATTGCTTAGGGACGGTTCCGCTTACAGTCATATTCAATTTTGGGACCAAGAGTTTGTGCGCTATGCCGAGCAGGTCACCGAAATACGAAACCATTATGTAGACTCGTTAAATGAGCTACTTAAGGGTATAATCGGGGAGTTTTTACCGAGTGTAGATGTGAAGGTTTCATTTACGCGCGGCTGGGATAGTAAAACGGATTTTGCAGAACTACTCGAAAACCAATATTCCAGAGATTTGGCCACAGGTCATACCGTCAGCGGTCCCCATAAAGCTGACCTTAGACTTCGTGTAGGCACTTTGCCGGCGCAGGATGCCCTGTCCCGTGGTCAATTGAAATTATTAGTCTGTGCACTGCGTATTGCACAGGGAAAGTTGCTCAAACAACAAATAGATAAAAACAGTATTTATCTTGTGGACGATCTTCCGTCCGAGTTGGATGCACAGCATAGGCAGCTATTGCTTAAGCAGTTAACGGATACCGGAGCACAAGTTTTTGTGACCGCCATTGATCCTGCTGCAATAGTCGATTCGTTACACACGCCTCCCAGTAGGATGTTTCATGTGGAACAGGGACGTGTAACGGTAATTGAATAACCATTGAGAGAATAATATGTCAGAGAATAGTTACGATTCTTCGAGTATTAAGGTCCTTAAGGGCCTTGATGCAGTACGTAAGAGACCTGGGATGTATATTGGTGACACCGACGACGGTACGGGTCTACATCATATGGTGTTCGAAGTAGTCGATAACTCTATCGATGAAGCCTTAGCCGGCCACTGTAGCGATATTACGATTACTATCCATGTAGATGGTTCGGTTTCTGTTAAGGATGACGGCCGTGGTATTCCGGTCTCTATCCATGAGGAAGAAGGCGTATCGGCGGCAGAAGTTATTATGACGGTATTGCATGCCGGCGGTAAGTTCGACGATAACTCCTATAAAGTGTCTGGCGGTCTCCACGGCGTGGGTGTATCGGTTGTAAACGCTTTATCTAAAAAGCTGCAAATGACCATTCGTCGTGCTGGCAAAGTATACGAGCAGTTTTATACTCATGGCGTGCCTGATGCACCAATCAAAGAGATTGGTGATGCGACTAAAACCGGTACCGAAATCCGTTTTTGGCCAAGTGAAGATACCTTTAGCGATGTCGAGTTTCACTTTGAAATTCTGGCAAAGCGCGTGCGCGAACTGTCATTCCTTAACTCAGGCGTAGGTATTCGTCTGGTTGATGAACGTGACAACAAGAATGAATTCTTTAAATACGAAGGCGGTATTAGCGCATTCGTCGATTATTTGAACCGTAATAAAACACCCGTCAACAAAGACGTATTCCACTTTATGCAAGAGCGTGAAGATGGTATTACCGTTGAAGTGGCTATGCAGTGGAATGACGGTTATCAAGAAAATATTTTCTGTTTTACCAACAACATTCCACAGCGTGATGGTGGTACTCACTTAGTTGGTTTCCGTAGTGCGTTGACGCGTAACCTCAATAGCTACATGGAAAACGAAGGCTATAACAAGAAAGGCAAAACCAGCGCGACTGGCGACGATGCCCGCGAAGGCTTGACTGCTGTTATCTCTGTTAAAGTGCCAGATCCTAAGTTCAGCTCGCAAACCAAAGACAAACTGGTTTCTAGTGAAGTGAAAACCGCGGTTGAACAAACCATGGGTGAGAAGCTGAACGATTATCTGCTGGAAAACCCAGCCGATGCTAAGTTGATTGTCGGTAAGATTGTCGATGCGGCCCGTGCCCGTGAAGCGGCGCGTAAAGCCCGTGAAATGACCCGTCGTAAAGGCGCACTCGATTTAGGTGGTTTGCCAGGTAAGCTGGCCGATTGCCAAGAAAAAGATCCTGGTCTTTCAGAAATTTACATAGTGGAAGGTGACTCTGCTGGCGGTAGTGCTAAGCAGGGACGTAACCGTAAGAACCAAGCGATTTTGCCACTGAAAGGTAAAATTCTAAACGTTGAGAAGGCCCGCTTCGATAAGATGTTGTCTTCTCAAGAAGTGGCCACACTGATCACGGCACTTGGCTGTGGTATTGGTCGCGACGAATATAACCCAGATAAAACCCGTTATCACAACATCATCATCATGACGGATGCTGACGTCGACGGCTCGCACATTCGTACTTTGCTGTTGACCTTCTTCTTCCGTCAAATGCCTGAATTGATTGAACGTGGTTATGTGTATATTGCTCAACCGCCTTTATTTAAAGTGAAAAAGGGCAAGCAAGAACAGTATTTGAAAGATGAGCCAGCATTGACTCAATACCTCACGACTCAAGCATTGGATGGCACTGTTGTGTATCCAACGCAAGGTGCGATTGGTATGTCAGGTGAGCCGTTAGAGCGTTTAGTGACTCAGTATCGTGAAGTGGAAGCCATTGTGGCTCGTTTAGAGCAGCGCTATCCAACGCACATTACTAACCGTATGCTTTACCATCCAATGATCACCAACGAGATGTTGGCCGATGAAGGCAAGATGAAAGAGTGGATCGATGCCTTTATCCATGAGCTGGTGGAAATGGAAAACAGCGGTGTACTGTATTCTGCTGAGCCGATTCTCGATCCTGAGCGTAAAGTGTATCTGCCTAAGATCACCATTCGTAAACACGGTATCGATACTAACTATCTGTTTACTTATGACTTCTTCCAATCAAGCGATTATCAACGTATCGGTAAGTTAGGTGCGGCGTTAGATGGCATGATTGAAGAAGGCGGCTATGTACAACGCGGCGATCGTGTTAAAGAAGTCGGCAGCTTCCTCGAAGCGCTAGATTGGACGATTTCTGAAGCCAAACGCGGCTTATACATTCAACGTTATAAAGGATTGGGTGAGATGAACCCTGAGCAATTGTGGGAAACTACAATGGATCCTGAATCACGCCGTATGTTGCAAGTCACGATTGATGATGCCGTGGGTGCCGATCAGTTGTTCACTTGTTTGATGGGTGATCAAGTTGAACCTCGTCGTGAGTTCATCGAAGCGAACGCATTGAACGTGGCTAACTTAGACGTTTAATGCTAGATGTATAATATTAGACGTGTAATGCGTGTTAAGACTCGCGTTAGTACTTGAATGATTAAGGGAAAGCCAAGGCTTTCCCTTTTTTATCTCTATGATTTATCTCTTTATCGATCAATACCCGCTTCATCCGCTGCAACAATTTCAGTCTCTGCTTTAGCCGCATTAATCCACGCCTGCATTTCCGGACAGCTGATCTGTAGTGGCACACTAATTTTGGCCACCTAAATAGAGGTGATATTATTACCTCGTAGATGACTTTAGGTGAACACATGAGATCGACAACCAGAAAAACATTTAGTGCTGAATTCAAACTTGAAGCAGCCCAATTAGTCCTCGATAAAAACCATAGCATCATCGAAGCTGCAAAGGCGATGAACGTAGGTAAGTCCACTATGGATAAATGGGTGAGACAGTTAAAACTAGAACGCCAGGGTGGCACACCA
>NZ_JAKKSJ010000048.1:0-30289 GCF_025653365.1 Shewanella sp. SW32
AAAACCAGTTGCACTGGGTGCTGGATGTGAGTTTAGGTGAGGATGCGTGCCAGATATACCGTGGTAATGCAGCGACTAATCTTGCCACGATGCGACACTTTGGTTTGAATATGTTACGCGCTGAGAAGCGAAAAATGAGTATCAGAAGAAAGCAGCGTCAGGCATTGATGAATGAGGCTTATTTGGATGCGGTGCTTGAAGCCGGCATGAGTGTGGTTATTAAATGACCACTCGTAATCTCACCCTGCAACAGGCCTGTCTCAGTAATTTCGAGGGTAATACTTTGAGGATGAATGTTAAATTTCTTTACCATATCGACAATCTGATACACTAATTTAGTCGAATTGAGTTGAGAGATATCGAGATTATAGGCGAGAGAAATCTGATTTCCTTGCTGTTGTAACTGCTGTTGCAGAACACAACCTTGCTTAAACAGCTGCAAGAAAAGTTCATCGAGTAAGCCGTATGAAATGAGCGGCTCAATAAATACACCTGGACCTACAATCCCAAAATCTGGGTGATTCCAGCGCGCAAGCATTTCAGCACCTTTCAAGCTAAAACCGGCGACATCAAACTTAGGTTGATAAAAACCGACGAACTGACCCAGCTTTAGTGCTTGTTCGAAATCTTCAAATGCGAAGCGAGTACAAACAATTGGACGGGAAGCACTCTGACGCTTTTCAGTGCGACTATTAGTAAATCTATCAAGCATTCGCTGTAGATTCTCCACTGAGGGGCACTTTTTTAGATCTCCAAGATATTCAAAATTAAGCATTTTAATCATCTGTGATACAGCGCGCCTGAGCTCTTTATCAATACTACTAAATAATGCAACTGAAGCTATACCGTACTTCGCTTTTGCTTTACGCAAAAAAGATAGCCCATCAATACCGGCCATCATAAGATCGCAAATCACAATATCAGCATTATGATGCTCATCAAGCCAAGCAAGCGCATCTTGAGCTGCGCCAAAGGCAAAGACTTCAACATTGGCAAGAGATGCAAGATTATGCTCAAGTACTGCCCGCTGAAAGGGGTGATCTTCTAACACAATCACTCTTACCTTATCCATTGAATATCCTCAAAATTAAAATAATTTACAGTAAAAAAACATTTTTGATCGCTGGCACATAAAATATAGCAACTTTAGGCTAGTATGATTAGTGTGGCGTTTCAAACAATTGAAATCTGATTACGCGAAACAACCACACATAAAAGTTGATATTCTAGCAGAATGAGATTTTTTTGATGATTAAGTCCACTCTCTTCACCTATTCTACGACTATTATTCATTAGGTATCACCGAACAAAATGTAGGAAAAATCCTAATCACTTGAATTTATTTCACACAAGTGACTTACAAGGATAGAATCAAACTCAAATCGTCGCGGAGTTATAAATGAAGAGAAAAATATTAATAGTAGATGATCATCCTGTTGTTGTTTTAGCACTGAAAATCATTTTGGAACAAAGTGGCTTTGAAGTGATTGCAGAAACCAATAATGGTGTTGATGCGTTAAAACTCATTAAAGAACTCTCACCAGATGCTGTCATTCTCGATATTGGCATCCCCCAGCTAGATGGATTAGAAGTGATAGAAAGATCAAGACATCTAGTTAAGAGCCCACCGATATTAGTATTAACTGCACAACCATCAGATCACTTTGTCTCCCGCTGTATTCAAGCCGGCGCATCAGGTTTTGTCTCAAAACAAAAGGATATGAAGGAAGTCACTAGTGCCCTTAAAGCTATTCTTACTGGACATTCCTATTTCCCAATTATAAATAATAGCAACATAATATCTAAATCAAGCCAGAACGAAGCTGAGCTTATAAAAAAACTCTCAACTCGCGAAATGGCAGTGCTGCAACAACTAGCAATAGGCTTATCAAATAAAGAAATAGCTGAACGTATGCTGCTTAGCAATAAGACTATAAGTACATATAAAACACGATTACTTGAAAAGTTAAACGCAAAGACTTTAGTGGATATAATTGAAATAGCCAAAAGACAACAGTTAATATGAATAAAACTAATCACGTATTTTTTTATATTATCTTTTTGTTACTGCCACTATTCTTACCTTTTTTATTATCAGCACATGCTGTAAATGCACCATACTATGAATTAAGTGGACACCCTAATCTACATCCAGAACAGATAACACTTAGTAAAGAAGAACGTGATTACCTTAATAAGAAGGCAACACTTAAAGTAGGGATCTCTGCACCTGATTATCATCCATTTGACATGACTATGAATGGAGAAAGTCAATATTATGAAGGGATAAGTGCAGACAACCTACAACTAATCAGTAAAATGCTTAACATCGATATCGATATTATTCGATATCCCACTAGAGAAGAGGTCATTAGTGCCGTAAAAACTGGTGAAATTGATTTATTAACTACAGCAAATAACTACGAAGAACAAAACGGTCTGATTCTTTCTACTCCGTATATTTCAGATAGGCCTACAGTTTTCAGAAACATATCACTAAAAGGACCGATCAAATCAATTTCAGTGGCCTATGAATATCTGCCAGATGATTTAGTGAAGCAAAAATTACCTGCAACAACACTTGTGACCTATCCATCTAGGCAAGCCGCGGTTGCAGCCGCAGCATTTGGACAAACTGATGCAGTTCTCATTGATCTTGCATCGGCTAATTATCTAATAAATAATGTTTACTCTGGAAAACTCACATTCGAAACCTCACTTCAGATTAATTCGAAAGGAACCGCGTTTGCGATTGCACCAAGCAACACTATTTTATTGACAGTTTTAAACAAAGCAGTGAGTTCAATATCGCTAGATGAAAATAGACTCATCAGAAAGCGATGGAGTGGTGGTGGATTTATTATACCAGAGCTAAATGAATTACCTAAATTTAATGACATTGAAAATCAGTGGATAAAAACACATAAAAAAATTAAAATGGTTGTTAATGAATACATGGCCCCATTAACATATATTGATAATCTAGGTAAGCCGGCAGGGTATGCCATAGAAACTGCAGAACTGATTAGTTTATATTCTGGCATCGATTTCGAATATGTTGTCACCAAACACTTTTCAGAACAACAAGAACTATTGACTGACAACCAAGATATTTACCTAACAATACTCACACCAAACACAAAAAGGTCTGAGGATTTTATATTTTCTAAAGAATTCTCAACTTCTCCGTATGTTTATGTGCAACAGAAAAATACTGAAAACTCAATACTCCCAATTATAGCGGTACCTAAAGGTCATGCCGTTGAAACAGAAGTACGTCAACATCTAAAATTTAGAGGATTATTGCTCACGAGTAATTATATTGAAGCTTTAGATAAAGTTAAAAATGGCTCAGCTGACAGTACAATTATCCCTTTAAATGTTGCGGACTATTATACAAACAGCTATTTCAATGACCAACTTGAAGTTAGCCATGTGGTGAATGAAATACCGGATGTTACGGCGGCATTTGCACTAAAAAAATCCGAATTTATACTTCAAGAGATCCTCAACAAGACCTTATTAACCATTCCCCCCAATGAGCTACAAGTACTTGAAAATCGCTGGAGGCTAAATACGTTACCTGCAAACCAAACATGGAAAGACTACCGATATACTATATATACAATTCTTATTGCTGCAACTATACTCATTTTAGCCTCAATTGGCGGGGCATTTTATACTCGCCGTCATTACAAACAACGTCTTGAGGCAAATCGAGCTCTTGATTCTCAATTGTTATTTATGCAAGAAATTGTAGATGGTATTCCTCATCCTATATATGCACGCAATAAGGAGATGGAACTTATATTATGCAATGAAAGCTATGTCGATGCTTTTAAGACTACGCGTGAAAACCTGCTTGCTAGAAACATCACAAGAGAAGCGCTAAAAATAAGCGAAGCAATTGAAATTGAAAAAGAGTATGCCAATATTTTAAAGACTGGTATATCCTACTTCAAAGATAGAGAAATGCATATAAATGGTGTAAAGCTAAATGCTTACCATTGGTTTAAACCGTATAGGGATGCAAAAGGGGAAATCGAAGGTATCGTTGGAGGCTGGATTGATATTAGTGACAGAATAAAACTTCTAGAAGATCTTCAGCTGGCAAAAAATTTAGCAGAAAGTGCAAATGAAGCCAAAAGTACATTCTTAGCAACTATGAGTCATGAAATTCGTACACCTATGAATGCCATCATAGGTATGCTTGAATTAGCCTTAAAAAGTGCTAATTCTAGACAGGTTGACTTAAATTCAATAAAAGTTGCTTACGACTCAGCCAATGGCTTGCTTGAACTTATTGGCGATATTTTAGATATCGCTCGCATTGAAGCGGGTCAACTCACGCTATCACCTGTTAGAACGGATCTAAAATCAATTGTGGCGTCTGTAGTTAGAGTCTTCAATGGTCTAGCCCATCAAAAGAGAATAAAACTAGAATTAGATTTCGATAATAAGATTAAGCAAGATGTATTGGTCGATCCCATGAGAATTAAACAAATACTGTCAAATTTGATCGGCAATGCCATTAAATTTACCAACAAAGGTTCAGTGTCAATAAAGGTATATGTTGGTGATTCTGTTAACGAACAAGTTTCATATATCTTCACAGTCAAAGATACTGGTATAGGAATATCTGTTGAAGACCAAAAAAACCTGTTTAAACCTTTTTCACAAGGGCATGGTTCCCACAACAATTATGGTGGAACGGGACTTGGCCTAATGATATCGAAATCCCTTTGTGAGATGATGGGTGGCTCTTTACATTTACAGAGTGAGGAAAACTCAGGTACCGAAGTCAAAATGGAACTTAATCTAAAACAATTGGATAATTTAGATGACATTATAGAATCTCCTGCAGTAAGAGTTTCTCAATCTAAAAGTTCATTTCAAATCCTTATTGTCGACGATCACCCAGCAAATCGCTTACTACTTGCCCAACAACTCCGCTATCTAGGACACTCTGTAGATGAGGCTGATAATGGTGAGCTGGCACTAAAAATGTTTAGAGAACATGAATACCAGTTCATAGTAACAGACTGTAATATGCCAGAAATGGACGGGTACGAGCTCAGTAAAAGAATCCGCCAGCTAGAAGAAACATTCAGATTCAATACTTGTATTATTATTGGGTATACTGCTAATGCACAGATAGAAGTAAAACAAACCTGTCTAGATGTAGGAATGGATGAGTGCCTATTTAAGCCGATAGGCCTTACAGAACTAGATCAAACACTCAATAAGTTTGCAGAGCGAGTACAAAAAGAAAGCAGTAAAAAATATTGTGACTTTGATGTCAATTCTCTCCTTAAACTCACTAATAACAACACAGAACTAGCAGCTAAACTTCTGCGAGAACTAATATCATGTAATACAAGTGACTTAGAGAGTATTTTAAATTCAATTAAAATCGAGGATTTTAGTCTCACTAAAAATCTTGCACATAAAATAAAAGGTGCGGCAAAAATCATTGACGCTAATACCTTAATTTCTGTCTGCGAACAAATAGAGATTTCTGCTAGTTCTGAAGCAATGACACAACTATCGACTCAACTCGAACATTGTATTCTCTCGCTTGAGAACGAAATAAATATTTTTTTACTACAGACTAAACATTAAAATATGCAATATGAGCAAAATTTTAGTCTAGTCACTTTTTCACACATTTTCCGAGAACACTTAGTAAAGAGTACAAGTGTTTTTAACACCTTGCTAAATGAGAAAAATCACTTAGCAAGGTGAATCATGTCAACAAGAATAGATGTAAAATCGTTAATGCTAAATTAAAAACTGAAGCATTGATGTTTGCCGACATGATTAGTTATCCGCAGTGATCGGAGAACCCGCATGATGTAAGGGCGCAGAATATCTGGGCATAAATCAACTTCTGCAGCACACGAAGCTGAGTTACCATTGAAGTAGCAGCTTGAAACCTTGTCATAAATCGAATCAATATCCCAAGACGTACACCTTATATAGATTATCCATAAAATTGGCACTCATATGAATAGTGAACTAGAGTAATAATTGAAAACATTATTCATTAGAGGAATATGCTATGAACTCAGCGATCTATCTTATCATTCTGACTGCCGCAATCCACCCACAAGCGAGCAATAACATCACTTTTTCAGGAGTCGTTCCAGGGGAAACCTGTAATATTGACAGCTTAACAGATGCAGACATTACAAAAAAATCAACAATAAATTTGTGTGATAAATTTATAAACACAAAAGTCTACACTAAAAATGTAGACATAAATGATACGGAAAATGAAATAATAGTCATAGAGATTAAATAAAATGACTATGCTAAAAATATTATTTCCGATATTTTTACTAACTCCATTTCATTCATGTCAAGCGATAACGTTATTAACAGGAAGTAAAGCAGTTAACTTAAGCCCAAGCAAAGTAGCTGTTTGGCTAGCAAACAATCGAAATAAAGAAATTAACTTAAAAGTTTGGATATCAGACACTGATGACTTCACAAAACCCAGCGATAATTATACTGTTAACATTGTAAAAAATGAGCTTAGTATAAATGAAAGAACGTTAGTATTTATACAAGCGAAAAATATTGCAGTTCATGATGAAAAAACAGCTAAAATATGTATTTATGAAGAAATGGCATTAACGAAGCCAAGATTAACCATTATGTCAATGGAATAGTTTGAAGCATAATCACCATTACTTTTATACTGATAATGCTAAAACCTATTTCTATCTACAATGTATTAAAAACATACGAAGATGGATAATTGACAACATTAGATATCCATAGTTAATTATGGCTAATAGTGACATGTTATTGTACTCATTAAATTACCTTAACGATAGATTTTGTCGAAAGGTTAGCAGAGTAAAAAATTAGATACATATTCGTCTAATTAAAAATAGAGACTAGATATATATAGCAGACTCTGTCAGATTCCATTGAAGATCAAAGCCCCAAGTATATCTTTGACTTGGGGCTAAATTCTATGCCACACTCAGTTGCTTTTTTCAGTAGCAACCCTTATCCCATGTAAATATCCAGTCATACCAGTAGAATATACAGTTACTTCAGTAAGTTTTTCATCGGAAGGTATGTCAACTACGTAATCCAGAATATTAGTCAATGAGCTACTGGTTCCCTTAGTTCCACAGCCGTTTTCAACTCCAAGGGTATTGACGACACCAAAATAACTGATGACACGTTTAGGAGATGTAACCCACTGGAAATCACCTGTACGAATATGCAATTTAGTGATGGAGGTTCCTACTCCCAAATATTTTTCGGTACCTCCAGTTCCCCCGACATAATTCGAAGGAGAGACACCTAATCCATCCACAACTTGCCCACTACGACAAAATACATCATTACCAGCAGAAAAGTTATATGTTTTATTAAACAATATCTTACCTTCATTTATTAATACACCATATGTCCCTTTTAAATCTGCACCAGTAAAATAAATTAACTTATTTACTGTCTTTCCATCGAGAGGATGTCCTACTTCAGAAAGTTTAAACTGCAATTGATATTGTCCAGTCTTAAACCCTGCATGAAAAACCTGTTCGCCATTGCCAGTTTCTTTTGGTGTGGTGGTAAATGTAACATCACTATTCGTTAAAGTAACACTCCCAAGAAATTTTTGATAAACTGACTCAGTTTTGCCTCTATAAAAAACCGAATAATCAAATGATGTTGCAGTTTTCACAGTTTGTGGTAATGGAATTTCAATAAAATATTCGCCCATATCAGAATCATCGGAAACACATGTTACATAGGCAAATTCATGTGAGAATAGTTCAACAGGAGCATCAGAACTACGCATGTCAATTGCACTGTAAGAGATCCCTTCAATTAACGGCGAACTGGACCAATATTGCTTTAGAGTTGGCCAATTTCCGACTAACATTCCTGTACTCTTCAGTTCGATAAGCTCATTCAATGTTGGCAATCTTCCGCCCTTAGCTTGACAAAAACCGGTTGCAGCCGTGTATGAAAAACTAGCAGCAGTAAATATTCCATCACTTCCCGGAATATCACTTTCTGAGCTTGGTTGGTAGCTTAAATCTAAAAATTGAGCTTGATCTGAGCTCAGTGGTGCAGAAAAACTAACTAAAGTCGTTGGAACTACAATATCAGAGTAATAATTAACCACAGTAACAGCTATGTTAGCCGAAGCAAAACCTGCATTATGATCGGTCACAGTATAGGTAATATAATAAACACCCGGGATAAAGGATTTAAATTTGATTTTTGTATTAGTGACATCCTCAGGAAATGCAACCGTTGCTAGACCATTAAAAGAATGGACATCATACAACTGAATGCTACCACCATCGGGATCTGATATATAATCGCTAACATCAATAATAACTTCTACACCGGGCTTAATGACCTGAGGTGCAACAGGATAAGAAAAGTTTTTTGCTTGCGGAGCAGTATTAATGCCTTTTGAAACAGCTACATCTATGCTTCCAAGATAAACAGCACCTGCATTATCTTTCATCTCATATAAAATTCTAGTAATACCAGATTCTTTTGCAGTGTAGTTAATTTTGCTATTTGCCACATCGACAGTTGAAGTTCCTGAACCAAGAACAGTTACATTGTCGGCTATAGTTAAACCAGCGGCAGTGACATCAATAGTACCAGATGCATATTCTGCCAATGTAAGGCTTAATGGGGGCAATTGTACATTTTGTGCACTTGAACTCTCAACAAATACAGAACGACTAATTGCACTTTTTTTGATGTCTTTGCTATTTTTTACCGTATACTTGAATAAACAAGAACCATCCTCAGTAGAGGTAACCTTAAAGCCATTAGTTTCCCTTAGTACATTCTCACAAAATTTATCACCTGTAAGTAATTCTAATGAATCTAAATATATATCCCCACCATCTGAGGATGCTGTAAATGGACCTAGATCAATAAAACCCTGCTCATTTGTTTTAAAAACATGAATAGTATCAATTGCCGATACATTGACATCTATTACATCAGGTTGGGTAGGATTTGAAGGAAGAGTATTACTTTCACCATTCTCACCACAGCCAGCAACTAGAAATAACATTAATATTGGGAAAATAATATGTCTCATTATAGCCTCGAATTAATTTATCAAAATTAGAAATCAGCTTCAAATAGAATGGTGAAGCTATCTGTATAGATACCACTTTCAACATTCGCTGCTGCAATATTTTCGTATGAAACATTCAATACAAAAGCAATATTTTTTTTATTTCCTGCAACCGAATTCAATATTGTTGATTTTTCAGGAAGAGAAAGAACCCCTCCAGAAACTAACCTAATGTCGGTGCATGCGGCACCTACACAACTAATACTATATGGAATAGTATTAGTTAATGTTAAACTGCTAAGATGATAGGTTCTATCTTGCAAAATCATTTTCATACCTTTATCAAAATTTCCGGTTGCATTCACTTGGAAATCTGTAGTAGCAGACACAGTTTTTTGGATTTTGTCATACACGGGTACTAGTACCCCTCCACCATTAATTACAACCGTGCTAATGTAAGAAGGATTATTAAATATCTGAATTGCAAATGATTGTCGAATATCTCTATAAGTTAATGCTCCGCTTGAGGAGTAGTAATAATAACGAATAGTAAAAGGTATCACTCCCGAATATTGACCTTTAGGCTTTTCATAAAACAGTTCAAGCAACGCTGCTTCATCAAAATAGAATAATGGACGCAGGAAAAAAAAAGGCGTTTTTGAAACACCATTATTAATCAATTTATTATAAGTACAATTCCCCGTCCCAGCCAAATGGACTACATTGCCAAAAGCGATACTAGTATCACAAATTTGTTGTGTGCCCGGATTATCTATTACATCAGCAATTGAATTACTACCTGCATTATACTCTATACCTGTAATAGTTAATGGAAATGTAATAGTATTACCACCATTGCTCAGCGTAATAGAGGATAATGGCTGAGGAGATGCCATAAAACCTGGCCGCCATTTCGTTGTAGGCGTCAAACCACTCTGAGGTGACCAAGTGCTTAACGTGTTCTGACCTTGAGAAGAAACAATGTTATCCCAAGTTAATTGACCATTCGCAACCGTTCCATTCAGAGTAAAACAAAATCCAAACGACATAGGCAAGAGTAATAAAATAGTTAATAAAATTTTCATGATCATAATTGTGATTCCGGCTCTAATGCAATTTCTCGCTTATAACTCTCATCATGATTATATATTGAGGCATTAACCTTTATTGCTTTCATATATTCAGGAATGTTAAACGTTCTAAAACGTCCTGCAATCACTCTTTCCTGTACTCTACAATCCATAGTCTTATCCATTGAGCAACGATCAATAACAAAAGTCAGCATGGTATTACCTTTGTTAAAGATCTCAATCACACTGCCATTTCTTTTTATGCTGTATTGCATATCGCTTTTTTCTGCAGGTACTACGTAGATAACAGAATATCCATAATTTACTTGAACAGCATTTTCTTGTTCTTCACCTTTTTTTAAATAAGGTGAAGGCTCAAACACTATACTAAACGTCCTATCTTTCGTTTTGTCACACTTTACCTTATGACAAAGTGAACGTATGCCAACATCCTTAACTCTGCTTGGTTCAAGAATTAATTTAGGGCTCGTCGTCATTATCTGCCAACTCTGAATATTTTGCTTCGTATACTCAGTACGTATAACCTCACCAGCATTATCCGTTGTAATTTCGAATATGGACGTTTTTATAAAGCTAGTTTTAGGGAGATCATTTGTTACCGTAACTACACCATTACCTTTAGTATCAGAGAGTAGAAACATAGTATCAACCTTCAAAGCGTTTGCACTAAAACTAAAAGCTATCACTATAAGAAATAAAATTATTCTTTTCATACTATTGACCTTTACTGTTTTCACGCATCGCTAAGGGTTGATTTATTACATCTAAACTATGATTTTCTTTCGCATAAAGTTGAATACTATCAATAATAGACTGTTGTGCGCTCGAAAGTGTTAGTGATTCTTTATTATCTAAAAGTAAATATAAAGCTATGTCAGAACCAATTTTTCTTTCATATATCTTACTATCAAGTAACGTTAATTGCTTAATCTGAGCTTGAACAAGTTTACTATCATCAAAGGTTCCAACATAGTAAAGCTCCGAATCCTTAGATAAGCGCTTATTGGGCACTCTTACAAATGTTCTTGGTATCGCGTCAGGTAAACAATAGTTATCACCAAAATTCATGTATTCTGTATTAGCATATTCACTAGGCACTAAGCACCTATCTAGACCTGCATATAGTGCAAATTCAGTACCTTCCATAAGTGTTACACGAAAAACACCATCCATCAGTTTAGTCACATCAATACAACCAAAGCCTTTACATTCAACCTCTTCTACCGGTTCATCGAAAACATCGGAGAAGGAACTAACAAAGGTAACGACTGGTTTTAATTTTGGCTTTATGACAACAACACTACCTGGGTAAGTAAACCCATCAAATCCTAGATCACCTTTGTTGTGCAGTGAAACACTTTCAGTATCGATATTGATGTTATAACTATCATATGTACTAATCGGTATTACTTTACTGTCATCGTAAATAAACTGCTTATTTTCCAGTTTATTATTTTTCCGTATTGTTACAAAGCCATAAGCCTCATTCCCATCTGGAACTATTTCTTTAATATCAGAATCAACAATTGCATATGCATCGGAACGTTGGTTAATAAAATGAATATTTTGGTTAGTGATTATCTGGCTACTTGAAAGGTTGCCTGATATGCCATAATTTCCATCACTATTTGTGTACATATTTGCACCAGCCCTAAACTTGTCTGCTGCAGCTGATATCTGACCATAGGCCTCATTAATCGTTTCATTTCTCGAATCAGAATAGACAGAAGCAAGTTCAAGAGAACTATTCACATTCTGGTAATCAATAATATCATTCCTTACAATCCGACCTCTGAATTCGTTTCCTAAATCGGAACTATTATATGCACTTAATTTTGTCTCCCACTTATTTCCGAATGGAATTTGTAGCGTAAGAAAAAAAGAATTATTGTCAGTTACATGATCATAATCAACTGTGATATCGACCCTAGTATTATAAGGTAAATTATACCCGGCACCTATGGTAGAAACGCCATACTCTGTATAAACATTGCGACTTAAAGGTGACTGATAGCTACCACGACTATAAGTATAATAAGTATTAATTCCATTATCGAAAGTATAAAATAAATTGCCTGATATTTTTTTATATTCTAAAGCCCCCATTAGATAAGCGGCTAAGGTATCGCCACTTTCGTTTTGGTCAAATCTTTCATACTGGACTGAAAAATACTGTGTAGCAAACACTAGGTCCAGTGAGATTGCACTAGCACTATACATTGATATAGAACTATTAAGACTACCGCCCATAGGTAAATACCATTGGCTACCAATAACTGCCATCACGCTGTCATTAGAAATCAATCCTCCGCCAGCGACAACGAGTGAGTCGAGTAATCGGTTAGAATAAAGTGCACTAAAAAATGAGGAATCATTAAAATTAGATTCAAGTTCAACTATTGGTATATCGTTATTTTCAAAGTCGATTGTTTCCGTAAACAAAGATCTTGAACCATTCATCAAGCCTGCAGTGAATAAAAAATCACCCTCGCCAACATTAGGGATATTCATTGTCTCATTAAAGATCGTTTTCTTCTCTGAAGACACCACAGTACCAGCAACTACAACTTGAATTTCAATATCATAACGACCAGTCGGCATCTCGCTGTATGAAATAAAACCTTGCCCTCCTGATATGGATTGCTGCTTTATCACTCGCCCCTCTCGAGTTATCCTTAGCTCGCCAGCGGATGGAGCAAAATAGTATAGACGCTCATAACTACGCTCATTATTCAAAATAAGATTATTTGTTGTACCATAGTTAACAGATGTCTGTTTAATATAACGTGTTGGGCTAATCATGTTAGTAGAATTAAAAGATACACCGTTATTAAACTGCCCAACATATAATCTATTGTTATCATTAAATGAAACATCGTAAGATAGCTCATAAAATTTATTAACCGAATCACTCACAGTAAAATCAGAGATTATATGGCCATATGGCAAACCTTGAATTGATTTATTATTCAAAGCAAATGAAGAAGTGGATTCATTATAGATATTAGCAAATAAATCAACGTGATTTATAAATGCATTATCTTTATTGTATGATTTAGCATGCTCAACCTCTACCAAAGGTTTATCAAGATATTTTCCATTGATAAATACCGTTAGCAATGATGCTTCATAGTCGTAATAAAACTCATATTCTGTAGGGACGACTGCGCAATTGCTGATATATCCTTCACATGCACTGGTATTTTTTATACCTATAGCAAGATCGGCCAATATTTTTTGTGATATTTCCTCTGAAACCCTATTTTTTACAAAATAATTTTTCAATTGCACTATTGAATTAAAGGGATCTTTTGGTAATTTCACCGTATCATAATTTACGTTTAGGTTTATACTACTACCAGTTGTATCCTCAAGTCCTTTTATTGATACCAAGCGCTCATTAAATTCAAACAGTTCTGCAAAGCCTTCAGGTATGCTCGAGTCAGACCAAGAATTCCCAGTAAAAAAAATAGCTAATATAACGAACAAATTGCAAATTTTCATATGTTAAATTCAACCCTAACTGAAATATTCCCCGAGCAGCTACCTTCACTAAGATTTGTGTTTGCCATTTCTAAAAAACTAATATCTACTGGGTAATAACCTTCCCACTGCGCATTATTCTTAATATTAAATTTAGAAATTGAAATGCGGTCATTAATAGGGATCTCAGAGCCATCAATGCTAATTTTAGCAAAACCAAAAGTATCAGAATCCAATGACGATACCAGTGTAGTGACTTGATTTAAACTATTTACACATACTAAAGTGTTATCTGTCATCAATATGGAAAAACCATTGTTTGCATCTTGATCCGAAACGCTTGTCAATACTGACATATTCGTTTTGACATTAGTAAATGTTCGAATATTTTTATCAAAAACTACGGTTAATATTTCTGGAACGAACCTAACATCTAAAAACTCACCTGCTGCAAATTTATTCTTATCTATCTCTGTTGTCAGTTGGACCTGCCGTGCAATAGGTACGGCCTCTGAATGAGGCGATATGAGAATAAAAATTAGCATTATAATAAATATAAACACAATCTTCCCTCATTCAAAAAAAACACCCATAAAGATATGGGTGTTGATTTATTTACCTATTTTAAATAGCATAAGTAAATATTTTTTATTACACTTTTTCAGCTACGATAGTAATTTGAGCCTGAACAGCACCGCCTGTAATAGCAGTTTGTGCTACAGACTGAGCAACAGTTAAACTCAATGTATGTTCTGAAGCCACTTGGTCTCCAACAACCCACGGAGTACCATTGGCAGATACAGCTAATTCTGCTGTTGGTGTAGCGGCACCTGAGTAACTCACTTGAGCATTACTCAATGTCCAGTTTGCGTCTGCAAGATCAGTAATAGCCTTGGTGACATCATCATAGTCATGTGCTTCTACAGTTACCGCAGTAGATGTGAAAGTACCATCAGTAGCCACAATCAACTGACCATTTTCAATACTTTGACCAGCTAAACCAGTAATAATTAAGTTATCCCCCGCTACTGAGCCAGGAACAAAACCAGACCAAACGACATTTGCGACTGGATTAGCGGCCATAGCAGATGTTGATACGGCCATAGCTAAAAATAACATTGTCTTTTTCATTAAATTACACCTGTTAATATAAAGTTGATAGTTCTGTTTACATTAGTAAAAACTTTCTGTAACAGAGTTGAACGTCAGTGCTACTGAGTGTGGTCATTATCTGCGATAGCGAATCCGAACCGAAGAGGAGCAATCCCGCCCACGTGTAGGAAGATTCCTAGCGAGCATGAGCAATTCCAACTAGGAGCTACTACGCCCAAAGTTAGCTGGAAATCTGCGTTAACGGTTCGCAAACCACCAAGAGCGAAGAAAAAGTTACATACTCCGCAATATTCAATCGTTCAAATAGGAAGTAAAGCTTAAAAAGGATAATTAGAATAGAGCACTAGAAAATGCTCAGCAAAGGTGGTAATAGTAATGGCCAAAATAAACTTCATCAGATTATTACTACAATGAATAATATGTTGATAAGAAATTTAAAAATAGGATTTTAATTTAAAAAACAACATAATTTAGAAGGCATAACCATGAGAAAGGATATTAAAATATCAGGTCATAATTTAGTTTGAATTTATGCTTATGCTGATTAGTTGCCAATTAATTACAGACTGATATTTATAAAAAATAGATAAAAATACAATTGTAACTAGAAAAATAACTTTAATAAGTAATAATTAACTTACGACATACAATATTCAATGTTATCAGTGTTCAAATCTAGTGCTATACAACTCTTCCACTGCGCATAGAAGATTGTTGATACATTACGGGGCAGCAACCATCGCACTTGGCTATCGTCTTGAAAATAATTTATATTGTTTTTTTTAAGCAGCTCAAGTAAAACTCTCGTCTCAAATTGGCATAAAATAACTTCAGATCCCAATACATAACTAAGCTTTAAGTCCTCGCGTTCAAAAGCGATACCCTTGCAAACTAACCAAAACAAGCTCTGCTGACATACTTCGACGCCCCCATTGACACGAAATGCAGTACCCCAACCTGATTCTGATGATAGGGCTAACTTAGTGATCATTGAGAACATAACTTCCCACCTTTGTAAGCATTAAAAAAACCGCATAATGAGTATCTATCGTAAATTGACGGGCATCCCTTCTAACTTAAAAGCTTTCCTTGGTACATAATCCATCGCTACCCGACCAAATCTTCCGTGCTCAATATCCATATCAACTTTGCTTAAGGCGATACTCAAAATGCGGAGGAACAAGAACGTTCTGTAATAAGCATCGAAAACAACTTTTGAATTGAGGCTCAAAAGTTACAGATATATTAACTATTTATAACGGATCTAAATGTAGGATAAATCTGATGTCTCGTGGTGAAATCAGCCATAGTCGCGTACGTTTCAATACGATTGAGCTTTATAGCTATAGCGAAATTCACTTTAAATAGCGCGATTAAATCCATTCTTTCTCCCATAAAAAAACCTGCCGCAGCAGGTTTTTTTATGGTTAAGTTACAATCATTTTACACGTGATGTGACTTAGGCTTCCATGCAAGCTTTTAGCTTGTTCATGGCATTTTTCTCAAGTTGGCGAATACGTTCGGCCGACACTTGATAAGTCTCTGCAAGTTCTTGCAGTGTGGTTTTATCGTCATCTAACCAACGGGCGCGCAGAATATGCTGGCTACGTTCATCTAAGGTTTTGATGGCCGATAATAAACGACCTTGAGCATTGGATTCCCAGTTGTCGTTTTCAATATTTTCCGCTAAATCCGATGAATGATCTTCCAAATAATGGACGGGGGCAAAATCATGCTCCTCGTCTTGATCATTGGTTAAATCAAATGCCGGATCTTGCGCAGCCATACGTGATTCCATTTCGGTCACATCGGCCTTAGATACACCTAAATTTTCAGCCACCATAGTGACTTCTGCATCGCTGAACCAACCTAAGCGTTTTTTCGCTTTACGGATATTAAAGAACAACTTACGTTGTGCTTTAGTGGTCGCGACTTTAACAATGCGCCAGTTTTTCAGCACATATTCATGAATTTCAGCTTTGATCCAGTGCACAGCAAAAGACACAAGACGCACGCCAACATCGGGATCGAAGCGTTTAACCGCTTTCATCAAGCCTATGTTGCCTTCTTGGATCAGATCTGCCTGTGGCAAACCATAGCCTGAATAGCCTTTAGCAACGTGCACTACAAAACGTAAGTGCGACATAATCAGTTGCTTCGCAGCTTGTAGATCACCAGTTTCCTGTAAACGCTTGGCTAACTCATACTCAGCCTCAGCGTCCAGCATGCTGATGCTAGTCACTGAATGGATATAAGCTTCTAGACTACTGGCGCCCTGTGGGACTGTCAGTGCCATTGATTGCGTTTGAAAGGTCATTCGCTCTCCTACATTTATCAGACTACTTAACGAGTGCATTCTTAGGTTCAACAACAAAATACCCTAAGAATAAGCTCACGAACTATCGGCTAATTGACAGAGTATGTCAACCTCAGCTCGTTTGCAGATACCCTTTTTACCTCGCTGAAGTAGACATTGCAAGTGAACAAAAGTTCATTCCTCAGCATTTTTTTCGTCACTTTTTTTAGTTTAATCGACTGATTATTATGAAGGTTCAATCGACCGTAAATGCTGACGTACAGACAAATACGAACCTAACCAACCTAAAAATGAGGCAAGTCCAACCAATTGCAGCAGTTCAATAAAAGTGAGTGATTTCATTTCAAGCTGACTGCCATACAAGCCTAAAAGCTCGGCAAGGGCGGAATCGAGATACCACACTAATAAGTTGATGATAAGCCAAGCCAATATGCCACCAATGACTCCGTACCAAATCCCTGTGTAGAGAAATGGGCGCTGAATAAAGGCTTCAGTTGCTCCGACTAGCTTCATCACTTCAATTTCGCTGCGCCGATTCATAATCGCCAAGCGAATCGTATTACCTATCACTAAGACCACTGCCAGCACAAGTAATGCAGCAATCGCCATCACAGTACGTTCGAGTAGACGCACTACCGCCTGTAACCGTTCTAACCATTCGATATCTAAACGGCCAAAGCTAATCTCAGGCTCGCGCTCTAGTTTAGTTAAGAGTTCACGGGCGCCCACTGGTGTTGAGTAACGCGGCGTAGGCGTAACGGTAATGACCGCGGGCAAAGGATTTTTATCTAAATAGGCCAAGGCCTCACCAAACCCAGATAAGCGTTGGAATTCTTCTAGCGCTTGATTTTTATCTATGTATTGCACTTTATCCACTTCGGGATATGTCCGAATGCGCGTCAGCAGGCTCTGAATCGTTTGTTCACTACGATTATCGTCGATAAACAAGGAGATCTCTGCCGCGCTGTTCCAGGAACTGGTAATGGTCTCGGCATTTTTAACTAACACTTGCAATGCTGCAGGCAAACTTAGGCTCACACCTAAGACAGCCATGGTCATCACAGAGGATATTGGGTTACGCCAGAGCTCTCCCATGCTCGCCATTGCTTGCTGCGCATGGCGAATAAAAAACATCACAATCCGACCAGACAGAGGCAGCTTGCTGCGAGTTAATTTTGCGCTATCGCTCATTGCCCTTCACCTCTATTCGTCGGTGCACTGCGAGTGTGCACATTAGGATGCAACTCTTGTGCACCTAACATACGGCCCTGTTTGAGGGTAAAAGTGCGATATTTCATTCTTGCGATAAGACCTAAATCATGGGTGGCAATTAATACGCTGGTTCCCGCATCATTAAAGGTTTCAAACAGACGCAAAATATCCATAGATAATTTAGGATCTAAGTTACCCGTAGGCTCATCGGCGAGCAGTAAAGGTGGTTTATTCACAATCGCACGAGCAATGCCAACACGTTGCTGTTCGCCGCCGGACAACATAATTGGGTTATGCCGCTCCTTGCCATATAAACCCACCATATCGAGCGCACCCGCAACACGTTTACGGATTTCGCCATGGGAGAATCCCTCAATCACCAGTGGTAAAGCCACATTGTCGAACACACTTCGGTCCATCAATAGGTGATGGTTTTGGAAAATCATCCCGATATTGCGGCGCAAATAAGGCACATGTTTAGGGCTGACTTTGGCGATATCGTGACCGTTAATCGCGACGCGCCCCGTTGTTGCCCGCTCGATTACCGTGATTAATTTCAACAGCGTACTTTTACCCGCCCCCGAGTGGCCGGTTAAAAATGCCATTTCACCTTGCTGTAGATGAAAATTCACATCCTCCAGCGCCATTTGGCCGCCAGGATAAATCTTACTGACCTGCTGAAAATCAATCATAAATTAGCTATCCGCTTTTTCTTGAGTGAACAAGGCATCGATAAATTCTTTCGAATTGAAGGTACGCAAATCATCAATTTGCTCACCCACACCTATGTAACGGATCGGAATATTAAACTTATCAGCAATCGCAAATACCACGCCGCCCTTAGCCGTTCCATCTAACTTACTGATGGTAATACCCGTTACACCTACGGCTTCCTGGAATAATTGTGCTTGGCTAATCGCGTTTTGCCCCGTGCTCGCATCTAATGTCAGCATGACCTCATGTGGCGTATCTGGGTCGAGTTTCTTCATCACTCGCACGACTTTCTTCAATTCTTCCATCAAGTGCGCTTTATTCTGTAAACGACCAGCAGTGTCGGCAATCAATACATCCACTTTACGCGCCTTGGCCGCTTGCAAAGCATCGAACAACACAGAGGCACTATCGGCACCTGTATGCTGGGCAATCACTGTAATATCATTACGTTGACCCCAAACCTGTAGCTGCTCAACCGCTGCAGCACGGAAGGTATCACCCGCGGCTAACATCACTGACTTACCTTGGCTCTGATATTGTTTGGCTAATTTGCCAATAGTGGTGGTTTTACCCACGCCATTAACGCCGACCATTAAGATAACAAATGGGCCATTAGCATTGTCTGGCACTAACGGGATAGCGACAGGATCGAGTGTTTTTTGCAACTCATCCCGCAGTAATTCATATAAAGCTTCGGCATCTTTAAGCTGCTTACGTGAAGCATGCTCTGTCAAATTCTTGATTAATCGCGTAGTGGTTTCGACACCAACGTCAGCGATTAATAATTGCTCTTCGAGTTCTTCAAACAGATCGTCATCGATTTTCTTGCCGCGAAATAGGCCGATAAAACCACTGCCAATATTCTCGCTGGTACGCATTAAGCCACGTTTCAGGCGAGCAAAGAGCCCTTCCTTAACGGGTCTAGCCTGAGGCTCAGGTTGCAATTCAGCAACGGCTATAACAGCTTGCTCAGTTTCAGCTTGTTGCTGAACTAAAGCCTCTGCTTGCTCACGTGCCAGTGCTTCGCCAGCGAGTTGTTCTGCCGCTAAGGCTTCAGCGGCATGCTGTTCGGCGGCCAAATGGGCAAGTTCAGCTTGTTCCGCTGCGAGTAATTCTGCTTCTAACTGAGCGGCAACTACACGCGCCGCCTCTGCTTGAGCTAATTGCTCTGCGGCAGCTTGCTCAACCGCTAACTGCTGTGCTGCCAATTGTTCTGCGATGCGTTGCTCTGCTTCTAACTGTGCTTCGGCTAACTTCTCTGCAGCATGCTTTTCTGCACTAAGTTGTTCTGCAGCCAAACGTGTCGCTTCAGCTTGCTGATTAGCAAAATGCAACGATTCAATTCGGGCATGCTCAAGGGCGAATTGCTCGGCTTCGGCTTTTGCCTGTGTTTGTTCGGCCGCTAACTGTTCTGCTGCCTGTTTTTCAGCATGAGCTTCGGCCTCGATGACCCCTTGTGTCTCTACTTGTTCCTGCGCGACACGCTGTGCTGCATCACTATCTTGTGTTGGAGTAACAACTGGCGTTTCAGCGACGACCTCATCTTGTGACTTATCTTTACGAAACCAAGAGAAAAAACCTTTCTTTGCCATGTGTGATTCCAGCGCTCTACTTCAGTATTGAATTTTGAATAAGACCCTGATGTTATACCAGATTGCCTCGGCAATTACGCCCAAAAAGTCGGCAATTAGCTAAGCTCAGTTAGCCTTCTCACCTTTTAGTGAGACTTTGATATAAAATAGCGGCCTTTATTAAGGTGGCACAGTCTACCACTTTCTTTCTTCAGGCAAAATCACGGGGGCACTTTGGTTAATCATCGAACGGTCAAAAATAATGTGACCAAGGGTCAAACAGCCAAAAATAAACCCGGCAGTGGACAAGTGCGGATCATCGCAGGCCAATGGCGCTCGCGTCGTCTACCTATCCAAGATCTCGAAGGTTTACGCCCAACGACAGACAGGGTTCGCGAAACACTCTTTAACTGGCTGGCGAATGATTTAGTCAATGCACGTGTACTCGACTGTTTTGGCGGTAGCGGCGCTTTAGCTCTCGAAGCCTTGTCCCGCTATGCCAGTTTCGCCAAAATTATCGAGTTGCAACGCGGCGCAGCCCTGCAATTAAAAGAAAATCTGCAAACCCTTAAATGCGATAAGGCCGAAGTCCTCAATGCTGATACGTTAGTGGTACTGCAAAGGGGCTGCGAGCAAGGTTTCGATGTGGTATTTATCGATCCCCCCTTTCGTAAGGGATTGGCAGAAAAGACGATTCAACTGCTAGATACTCAAGGTTGGCTCAATGATGGTGCGCTGATTTATGTCGAAATCGAGTCTGAATTGACGCAACTTGCTATCCCTTCTCGCTGGCACGCCTTAAAAGAAAAGAATGCAGGGCAAGTGAGCTACCGTTTATATCAATATCACTCAGAAACCACTGTTGAGCCCATCGAAGATGAAAACCATGCCCTTATTGATTAACTTAGGTAAAGCCATCACTCTGATTGCATGGTTGATGATGGCCTACAACTTAGTCATCCCCTTTGAAGGCAATGTGGCGATTACTTTAAATATCCTGTTTGCCATTACCTGCATGATGCATTGCTTCCAAGTCGCGATTTTCCACATGCTGTTTAAGACCTTACTACCATTAACGAAACAAGATTATCTACAAGTGTTTATCTTCGGAATTTTCAGCCTGTTAGCTTATCGAAAACGGGTGATGACTCAAGCGAATTAACCGAGCACACAGACAGCAAAAAGCCCTCTATTGAGGGCTTTTTAATGGCTATCAATTAAGAAACTGAATCGCTAAACCTTATCCTTTTGGATATGGGTGTGCTACGCCTTTATGGCAGTCAACACAGGTCTTTCTCGCGTCAGGTTCTTTCTTGAAGTTATTTGAGTGCATTCTTACAGCCATTTTGCTCATTGTTTCTGGCTGATTCTCGTAAATACGAGTGTGGCAATGCTGACAGTTAGCAGAATCGTTCGCACGGAAATAATTCAGCGCTTTATCCGCTTGTTCTTTACGATTTTCATCTAACCAAGCTTGAGTGTTAAAGCCATCAATTGTCATGAAACCATATAAATCTTTAGATACGATGATTTTTTTGATCAAATAATCGACTGGACCATGAGGTAAGTGACAGTCTTGACACTGAACCGTAATCCCCGCTTTGCCGCCGCCATGGGCAGAAGCCAACACTTCATCCTTCAGCGAATGATTGCTATGGCAAGACATACAGAACTCATCTGTACTGGTCGCGTGTAATGTTTGTTGAGTGGCAAAGTACCCCACAACACCCACTACAATACCGACGACCAGTAGCGCCAGGATTGAATATTTCGCGCTAGGTTTAAATAGTGCACGCCAGTTCATCACTCTATCTCCAAAATTGTCAAAATTAGTTTTTATAAGACTAGTTTATGCTCTTTCATTTATTAGAAATTTGATTTTAAGCCGAAATTTGCTGATTAAATTAACCTTAAAAGCGCAAAATGAGACTTAGCTCTAACTATTTGGACGTCATTTGGTAAAAACCGCTAGCTGAACTGTGATGCACTTTAACTAAAGCTAATGCAATCACCCGATAATCGCAAGTTACCGATTTTTTATAGTTAGGTTCCCCCCTTGATAATCTAGAACTAGAAATTTATTTTCTAGAAAACAGAAATGCGATCACGCCAATGTTTATTGCACCTTGAGAGTGAAGCAGAAATAAATGGTAAAACGCAGGTAAGCCGAATAATACTGTTCGAAATGAAACTTTCTACGATCAATTTGAGTCTCTTAGAATACGCAGTCATATTCATGATAAGCCCGTTGAAGACAAAACTGCGAGTCAGAAATTCTATTTGCTAATTTAGATTAATTAGATATTTGAATTGAGGCGTTAACTGAAGTGTGAGTTAAATCATTACAGCTAAACATCGCTATGCTAGAATCGAGCAGTTCATCATTTGGAAGACTTATGCATCACACACTCGGTCGTTATTTTTTAGTCATATTCACTCTACTCGCACTCGTCGGGCAAAGTGTCGTGTCTAATGGTCACGCCATGGTGCCACACACTATGGATATGAGTGCGATGAATCATGAGGTTTCCTCCCAAATGCACCACGCTACAATGATGCAGATGGACACAGAGAACAGTTCTGACTCACATTCAATGGCCAACGCGGATTGCTGCAACGATAAAATGCTTCCCGGCGCGAAACAGCATTGCTGTGATGGCACCACATCATGTTCAAATGATTGTGGTCATTGTTTGACGATTTCAGTCGCTGGCACTCTATTCAGCCCACACCTCTGGCCAAGTGTGAGCATGAGCGATACTGCAATGGCCACTCCTATGCCTCATTTCCACTCTATCTCTTTGTCTTCGGCCTTTAAACCACCGATAGCCTAGCTCTACTTTGTGCTTCTTGGGCAAATAAACCCTTAAAAAAGCCAAACGACCAAGCTAAAACGACAATGCTGTTAGCCCTAAGCTAACGCCCTATTTAGCCGTTTATTGTGGTGCCTTATCATTAAATCGTGCACCCGAGTCTAGCAAAACGTTGATTACTGAGCCGAATGCCAAATTGTGGCATCAATCCGTCTATCGAAGCGAACCGCTTTGATCCACTGTGCTCACTGACGTTTATGCGCTCGTATTCGGCCGTTAATCCGATGGAGTGAATAATATGAAAACACTAACTAATCTCGCCTTAATCGCATTCTTGCTGACCAGCACAAGCGTGTTTGCGACGGCCGCGCCGCACGCACATCAACACGACAATGCCAATCCACAGGAACAAGCACATACCCATGTTTGCCCTATGCACCCTGAAGTGACTGGCAGCAAAGAGGATACTTGCCCTCAATGTGGTATGAACTTAGAGCCAAAGGCAATAGAAGCAAAACCGGCTGAAGGTGCGGCAAAAAACGCCCACAAACACCACTAAGCTAGGCTGGAGATGAGGCATATGAATTCATTTAAAACCGTAAAAAAGCAGACCCCTAAAGCCGTACTGATCTTGAGTAGCTTACTCTTAGGTACGCCTTGGTTGAGCCATGCCCAACTGGCGAGCACACAAGAGCCCGTGGCGACCGAAGCTGCAGTAAATTCTGCAACAGCGCCTAAAAATAATTCGTTAAATCAAGTCAAAACCTACACTTGCCCTATGCATCCCGAAGTGCTCAGCCATGAGCCTGGTCGCTGCCCTAAGTGCAATATGTTTTTAGTTGAGAAACAAGATACCGCAAACTCTGCGGCCGAGCATGCACAGCATCAAGTCGCAGATCACCCAGCCTCTGAGCATGGACAAATCTTGGCAGCGAAAGCTTCGAGCCAGGTATTCGATACCCCAACCCCTAAGGCCGACAGCTTAGTTAAAGCCCAAAACCACGTGACAACAATCAAGTACGTTTGCCCTATGCATGCTCACATCATCAGCGATGTGCACGGCACTTGCCCTATCTGCGGCATGAACTTAGAAAAAGTCGAAACGGGCGGCAATACCCAAGAAATCAATATCAATGTTTCCGGCAGTATGCAGCAAGCGCTGGCACTCAAAGTCGCCAAGGTTGAACGCGACACACTGTGGAAATTTGTCGAAACCGTCGGTCAAATCGATTACGACGAAAGCCAGATCACCCATATCCATGCCCGCGTCACTGGCTGGATTGAAAAGCTCATGGTCAAATCCGTGGGCGACACTGTCAAGAAAGACCAACTGATCTACGAGATCTACTCTCCCGATTTAATTAACGCCCAAGATGACTACCTGCTCGCCATGGACACTGCCAAAGCAAACGGCCAAGGCCGCTACAAAGATTTGGTGCGCAATGCGGGTTTACGCTTATCTTTCCTCGGTTTTAACGACAGGCAAATCAAACAATTAGCCGAGTCACATCAAACCCAGTATCGCGTACCTTTCTACGCCAAAGAGAATGGCATAGTTAAAGCCCTCGACGTTCGTGATGGAATGTACATTCAGCCTTCGACCGAAGTCATGTCCCTAGTGGATCTCTCTAAGGTATGGGTGATTGCCGACGTATTCGAGAATGAGCAAAGCTGGATTGCTAAAGGTCAAAAGGCCGAAATTGCCGTTCCCGCTATGAATATCAGCGGCATCGAAGGCACGATCGATTACATCTACCCTGAGCTTGACCCAGTCACTCGCAGCCTGCGAGTACGAGTGGTTCTCAACAATGCCGACGTAGATTTAAGACCTAAAACCCTCGCGAAAGTCTCGCTATTCGGTGGCCCGAATAAAGATGTGCTCGTGATCCCGCAAGAAGCTTTAATTCAGACGGGTAAAGAAAACCGCGTGATCGTCAAACAAACCGATGACAGCTTTACCGCCAAGGCCGTCAAAGTCGGCATGATGAGCCAAGGTAAAGCCGAGATTATTTCAGGCCTGAATGAAGGTGAACGGGTGGTGATTTCGGGGCAATTCTTACTCGACTCCGAAGCCAGTCTCAAGGGCAGCTTAATGCGTTTAAGCAGCGGTCATCAGCACTAGGAGCGCGTTATGTTGAAATATATTATCGAGGCGTCAATCAGGCAGCGATTGATGGTGTTGATTATCGCCATCATGATCACAGTTTGGGGCGTGCAGGAGCTGCGCAAAACGCCGCTTGATGCGCTGCCGGATTTATCCGACGTACAAGTGATCATTAAAACCCCTTACCCGGGCCAAGCACCTAAATTGGTTGAAGAACAAGTGACTTATCCCTTGTCGACCGCCATGTTAGCCGTACCAGGCGCCAAAACCGTACGTGGTTATTCCATGTTCGGCGACTCCTATGTGTATGTGATTTTTGAAGATGGCACCGACATCTACTGGGCACGCTCGCGGGTGCTCGAGTACCTAAGTCAAATTAGCAGCCGTTTACCCCAGGGCGTACAACCTTCACTCGGTCCCGATGCATCCGGTGTCGGTTGGGTGTATGAATATGCGCTGGTCGATCGTTCTGGCAATTTAGATTTATCGCAACTCAAAAGTCTGCAGGATTGGTATCTCAAGCTAGAGCTGCAAAGCGTGGCAGGCGTGTCTGAAGTTGCCACCGTCGGCGGCATGGAGCAAACCTATCAGATAGTGCTTGAGCCCGATAAAATGGCGATCTATAAACTCGATATCGCCAGCATTAAACAAGCGATCGATAAAGCTAATAGCGAAGCTGGCGGCTCAGTGATCGAAATGGCCGAAGCCGAATACATGGTGCGCGCCAAAGGCTATCGCCAGACGCTAGAGGATTTTCGTGAAATTCCCCTTGGTATCACCAGCCCTTCTGGTACAGGTTTATTACTCAAAGATGTCGCCACTGTGCGCAAAGGCCCAGCCTCACGCCGCGGCATAGCCGAACTCGACGGTGAAGGTGAAGTCGTTGGCGGAATTGTGGTGATGCGTTACGGCGAAAACGCCTTAGCGACGATAGATGCGGTGAAAGCTAAACTCGAAGAACTCAAAGCGGGCCTGCCCGATGGGGTTGAGATTATCCCAACCTATGACAGATCCCACTTGATTCTTAAGTCCGTCGACAACTTGTTTAGCAAGGTCGTCGAAGAAATGTTGGTGGTTGGCTTAGTCTGCTTACTGTTTTTGCTGCATGCGCGCTCCACACTCGTGGCCGTGATAACCCTGCCGCTATCCATCCTTATCGCTTTTATCGTGATGAATAAGATGGGTGTGAACGCCAATATCATGAGCCTTGGCGGCATCGCCATTGCTATCGGCGCCGTGGTGGATGGCGCGATTGTGATGATCGAAAACCTGCACAAGCATTTAGAACATTTCAAAGCCGAACATGATCGCGAGCCCGATACTAAGGAGCATTGGCGCATCGTCACCGAAGCGTCGATTGAAGTCGGCCCTGCGTTATTTTTCTCATTGATTATTATCACCTTAAGCTTTGTGCCTGTGTTCGCACTCGAAGCGCAGGAAGGTCGATTATTCGCGCCACTGGCCTACACTAAAACCTTCGCCATGGCAGCGGCAGCCTTTTTATCGATCACCTTAGTGCCGATTTTGATGGGTTACTTTATTCGCGGCAAAATTCCCAGCGAACGCAGCAATCCCCTCAGTCGCTTCTTGATCGCGCTTTACCAACCTTCGCTCAAACTGGTGCTTAAATTTCCTAAAGTCACCCTGATGTTAGCGTTAGTCGCGCTGGCCAGTGCTTGGTATCCCATGACCCGCATGGGTAGTGAGTTTATGCCCGCCCTTGAAGAAGGCGATTTGCTCTACATGCCAACGGCATTGCCCGGTATCAGTGCAAGTAAAGCCGCCGAAGTGTTGCAGCAAACCGACCGCTTGATTAAAACCGTGCCCGAAGTGGCTCGCGTGTTTGGTAAGGTAGGCCGCGCCGAAACCGCGACCGATCCCGCGCCGCTGACCATGCTTGAAACCACTATCATGCTCAAACCCCATGAGGAATGGCGTGAAGGCATGACCTTAGATGGCATCATTGCCCAACTACAGCAAACCGTCAAAGTACCAGGACTCACCAATGCTTGGGTGCAACCTATCAAAACCCGTATTGACATGCTCTCGACGGGGATAAAAACCCCCGTCGGCATTAAGATCACTGGTGCCGATGTCAACGAGCTGCAAAGCATAGGAGCTAAGATAGAAGCCATTCTCAGCAAAGTGCCACACACAAAATCAGCCTATGCTGAACGCAGTGGTGGCGGGCGTTATATCGATATCACCCCAAAACTGGATGTCGCCGCACGTTACGGTATGTCACTGCAAGATATTCAAGATGTCGTGCGTTACGCCATTGGCGGTATGGATATTGGCGAGTCGGTGCAAGGGGCTGAGCGTTATCCGATTAACCTGCGTTATCCCCGTGAGCTACGCGATAATATCGAAAAACTGCGCGAGCTCCCTGTGATCACTAAATCGGGAAATTATCTACCACTGCGAAATTTAGCGGATATAGAAATCACCGATGGCGCACCTATGCTCACCAGTGAAAACGGTCGCTTAATCTCTTGGGTGTTTATCGATATTGAAGGCACCTCTATCGGCGAATATATTACGACCGCCAAGCAAGCTTTAAATGCCGAACTCAAGGTGCCCCCGCGCTACAGCTACACTTTTGCAGGGCAGTACGAATATATGCAGCGGGTAGATGCAAAACTTAAGCAAGTGATCCCTATGGCATTAGCCGTCATCTTCATCTTGCTGATGATGACCTTTGGCTCCACCATTCAGGCCAGTATTATCATGCTCAGCCTCCCCTTCGCGTTGGTCGGCAGCACTTGGCTGTTATACCTACTGGATTACAACATCTCAGTGGCAGTCGCCGTCGGTATGATTGCCTTAGCGGGTGTCGCAGCCGAGTTTGGGGTAGTAATGCTGGTGTATCTCAATAACGCCATCAAGCACAGACAAGAGAAAGATAATTACCACAGCGTCAGCGACTTAAAAGAAGCGTTAATGGAAGGTGCCGTTATGCGGATCCGCCCCAAAGCCATGACAGTAGCGACCATCTTCTTCGGCCTACTCCCCATTATGTGGGGTGCAGGATCGGGTAACGATGTGATGCAGAAAATTGCCGCACCTATGGTCGGCGGCATGGTTACGGCCCCATTACTGTCACTGTTTGTACTACCCGCGCTTTATCTACTGATTTATTCGCGTAAATTAAAGAAAGACGCGGCGTAATTGAGTGTACGGCGCTAGAACACCGATAAAAATCCCCTCAAACCATTAAAGTTTGAGGGGATTTTCTCATTCAATCAGATTAAAAATCTAATTTTACAACAGTGCCATACACAACTCTGAGTAAAATAAGCCTCTAAGTTTATAGCGCTTATGTGTACCATTGACTCAGTGCCACACAGAATTGACTCAATTCACTGCCGTAGGAAGGATCCCATCACATGACCAAGTCATTTTGTTTAACCATCAGCCGGATATGGCCGCAAGCACTTTCCCTTAAAACCCCATCACGCGCATTACTTGCCGCATTCAGTTTATGCTCTGCGCTCATCATTACAGCACCCGCCTTTGCCGCACCCGCGACTGGTGAATTCGTTGCAGACAAACGCTGTGAGCTATTTCAATCGAAAAATAAGCAGACGAATCCAGACCAATGGCAGAGCAATATTGGTGAGCGCTACCCTGTACTTGAAATCCTCGGCAATAGCGCTAAACCTGATTGGCTAAGAGTGCGCACCAATGCGGTGAAGTCTCCCATGCGTTGGATCAGCGGCGATTGTGGTCAATATCTATCTAATGTTGCTGGCAGTAATTTATCAACACCTGCAACGGCGGCGGAACCGGCGCAAACAACCACGGCATCGGACATCAAAGCAAAAAGCCGAGATAGCCTTAAAGAGCATGGTACCCCAGAGAAACGCCAAGGGAATCAATGTCAAATAGGTGGCGAATTCGATACTAACGTGCTCGCATTAAGCTGGCAAAGCACCTTTTGTGAACTCTATGGCCGCCGTAAAGCCGAATGTCGCGCCCTCAGCCAAACGCCAGAATCGAGCCAATGGCAACACTTCAGCCTGCACGGACTGTGGCCGAATAAACAACAATGCGGCACGCGATATGGCTATTGCAGCACAGTCAAACTGCAACCGAATGATTTCTGTACTTATCCAGAGTTTGAACTGAATCCATCGGTGCGCAAAAATTTAGAAGAAGTCATGCCAAGCGCCCAATATGGCACCTGTTTAGAACGCCACGAATGGTGGAAACACGGCACTTGCCGTAGCCAAGACCCTAACGAGTACTTTTTATTGGCAACCCAGCTGACCCAAGCGGTCAATGCCTCGGCATGGGTACAAAAATTTATTCATGACAACATAGGTAAGAGTGTGAGTAAAAGTGAGTTAAACCAAAGTTTTGATGGCAGCTTCGGTCAAGGCGCTCACACTAAAATGAGTCTTGAATGTGGCAAGGGATTACTGAGTGAAATCCGCATTAACTTGCCCGAAGTCATTAAAACCTCTGACTCCTTACCTAGCCTACTCGCCAAAGCCAATAAGGCCTCAAAAGGCTCCTGCCCTGAAACAATCATGATTGATAACGCTAATTAACCTGAACTCGGGATAAGAAATGTTGAACTAATAGCCCTCCAAGTGATCGGATCTTTCGACCAAGAGAAACCCCATCACACCGGAGGGCCTATGCATAAATTAGTGGAAGTGTTTTGCGATGTCGATGATTTTTGCGCTGTTTTCATTCCAGAATGGGAAAAAACGCTGTTAACCGATGGTACACGCAAGCGTCAACGCCCTGGCCGTATGACGATGAGCGAAGTGATGACCATCATCATACT